>CAVCXB010000113.1:0-9872 GCA_963605535.1 Wujia chipingensis | reverse complement strand
TTTTGGAACTGGCAGGAGTGACAAAAGAATACTACGGTGAAACTGAGAAAATCGCATTCTCGGATGAGGTATCAGGAAAGACGACCTGTGCAGGTACGGTTCTTAGTATGGAAGAGGGACATCTTTGCATTAATTTGAATATTCGATATGCAATCACGCAGGATTCGTCATCACTCATGGATCAATTGGAAAAATATGCATTAGCGCATGGACTCGAGTGGAGACTCGAGCGGCTTTCAAAACCAAACTATTTTCCAAAGGAACATCCGGCAGTCGGCTATTTAACCGATTTATACAATGAATGGATGAGAACCCATACCGATGCCTTCGTCATGGGCGGTGGCACCTATGCCAGAAAACTTCCAAAGGCATTTGCTTACGGCATTGGTGGCATGCCTAAGACAGCAGATGATACCGCGCGTGAGAAGCGTTTATTCAAGCCGGGAACCGGAGGTGCACATGAACCAGATGAAGGATTGAATTTGCGCATGTATTTTGCAGCAATGAAATTTTACACGCTGGCAGTAATCGGGTTGGATCAGCTTGATTTATAGGGGCAAGTTAAATTGCAGTCCGTCAACTTCATACACCTGAGCAAGCTGGCTATAGATGGTGTGTGTGATCATCAACTGGAGAATGGACTTCATCAAGTTCGGTATCCGATATGGAAGCAGAAAATGAAGAAATATTGCTGTAAGGTGCATAAAGCAACTGTTTCTTTCGAATTGCCCGTCGCTCATTTCGAAAAGCGGCGGGCGTTTTTTGGAGTAATTCCTGAAAACAGCGATTAAAGCTGGAGACGGAAGAAAAGCCGGAAGCATATGCAATCGAAAGAATGGAATCTTCTGTTCGATCAAGTAGCGTACAGGCTTTTTGTATCCGCACTTGCCGCAAATATTGGAGCGGTGTTTTTTCAAATGCTTTTTGAAAACTGCCAGTCAACTGATTTTGTGTCATATTGCAGAGGTTGGCGAGCTGCTTAACAGAGATTTCCTGCGGATAATGACTGTCAATGTAGGAGATCGCCGGGAAAATCTGAGATCGAATATTGGAAATGGTGTAATCTGGATTTGGACGGCTTTTTCGAAAATGACGGCATAGCAGGATCATCAGGTATTGAACAAGGCTTCGTATTTCATTCTGGTAAAAGAGTGGTCTGTTCTGAATTTCGGAACTGATTTTATTTAGAACCGAAACAATTTCTGGTTCCGATTTGCCGGACAGCAGAAAAGGAGCCTGATAAAAATGATACCATAAAAAATCCTGAGGAATTCCACCAGTGAGAATTGGTTGCAGCAGTTCTTCTGGATTAAAGAATAGATAGCGACATAATTTTGGCTCGTTGTCAGACAAAAACAATGAATAATGGGTAATAAAGGGTGGAATCAGACAAATTTGTCCAGCCTGAATATGAAAGGAGCGTCCTTCTAAATTCCAGTACATGGATCCTTTCTCACAAATTGCGATTTCCAGGCAATTATGAAAATGAAATGGAAGGGGATCACTGCCCGATTTACTGCATTGCATGTACAAAAAAGGAAAATCCGGTGAAAAACGATATTCGCGAAATGTAACTGCAAGATTGCTGTTCATAAGTGCCTCCTTTTGTATTTTCTTCAGTATACAAGAGTAAAATAAAAATAGCAAGGAGATTAAAACATGGAACAATTAGATGAGAAAACAAAAGAAATCTATGCTCAAATTTTAAAGGAAGAATTATTGCCAGCGATGGGCTGCACAGAACCGATCGCAGTTGCTTATTGTGCGGCAAAGGCCAGAGCGGTATTGGGAGCGATGCCAGAGCGAGTGTTAGTAGAGGCAAGTGGAAATATTATTAAAAATGTAAAGAGCGTAATTGTGCCAAACACGGATGGAATGAAGGGAATACAGGCAGCCGCAGCCGCTGGTATTGTAGCAGGACGTGAGGATTTGGCATTGGAGGTCATTTCTCAGGTAACACCAGAACAAAGAATTGAGATTGCACAATATTTGGAAAAGACACCGATCAAATTGCGCCCAATGGAAGACTGCGACAAGCTGGATGTGATTGTTACGGTTTATCTAGGAACAGACTACGCAAAGGTACGAATTTCTCATGCGCATTCGAATATTTCACTGATTGAGAAAAATGGAAAAATTTTGTATGAGCAGGGGAAGTGTGAATGCGGTGATGAGAAAACATGTGCAGATCGCAGTACATTGACTGTGGCAAAAATTATTCAATATGCAGACACGGCGGATTTGGAAACAGTAAAGGAGATTCTTGATCGCCAGATTGAATACAATATGGCAATCGCAGAGGAAGGATTAAAGAATAGCTGGGGCGCAAATGTTGGAAGCATTATTTTAAAAAGTGGGGAGAAATCGGTTCGAAATTATGCAAAGGCAATGGCAGCGGCAGGAAGTGATGCGCGTATGAGTGGCTGTGAACTTCCCGTTGTGATTAATTCAGGAAGTGGAAACCAGGGCATTACCGTTTCTGTTCCTGTGATTGTCTATGCAAAAGATCAGAAGTGTTCAAAAGAAGAGTTGTATCGAGCATTGCTGGTTTCAAATTTGATTTCGGTACATATTAAAGCTGGCATTGGTGCGCTGTCTGCATTTTGTGGGGCTGTTAGCGCAGGATGTGCAGCAGGCTGTGGAATTGCTTATCTGCAGGGAGGCCGAGAGGATGCGATTGCACATACACTAGTGAATGCGATTGCCATTGTATCTGGAATTGTTTGTGACGGAGCAAAGCCATCCTGTGCGGCAAAGATCGCATCTTCTCTTGATGCAGCGTTTCTTGGATACGATATGTATTTAAATAATGAGCAGTTTTATGGTGGAGATGGAATTGTTTCGAAGGGAGTCGAGAATACCATTTACAATATTGGACGACTTGGCGCAGATGGTATGTATGAAACCGATAAAGAAATTATCCGCATTATGACGGATTAATAGGAAATATTTCTTATTTTCCTGCCTATAATTCACCCATTCACAAACTTTCTGGTACATGTTATACTGAAAATCAAGAAACAAAGAAAGGAAAGTTTTATGTTATAATTATGGTGCACGTCGCCCGGCACGTGTGCGAAAAGCTATGATGGTGATGAGCGTGATGATTCTTGGTTATACAGCGGTGATGTGGAGTATTATTATTTTGATTCCAAATGTGCTGATTGGGATTTTCAGCTCAGATGAAACATTGATCCAGGCGGCAGTATCAGCGTTAAAGCAGATGGAGAAGAAGGAACAACCAATCTAACAGCGATATGCTGTTAGATTGGTTGTGAAAGCTGTGGCTATAAATCGAATGATTATAACATTATCTGATAAATGCACGGAAGCCCTTCGCGGTCGGATACAAAGATGATGCTCTTGTTATCTTCAGAAAAGCATGGATGAGGATGAGAATCCTGCGGATTTCCATGCTTTGCCAGCCATGATGTTCCGTGATAGCACAGTTTCTTTTCTGTGCGTTTTTTCACATCAATTAAGTAAATAAAATCGTTGCTTACCGTGTCCTTTTTCTTTTTTAACATTTCCTCCGTCAGCAGATGAATCGGCACATCACTGCCCTGAGAGTCACCGACCATGTACTCATTTTTCTTGTCACAGATAAAATGCGCAAACGGAGAGCACGGCATTAAAATTTCCTCTTGTAAGGTTTCAGGATCCATCAGGCGAATATTTTCCGTCTTGGCACCGGTCGTCTCGCGGTACACATAGGCAAACTTGGATCCATCCGGGAGCCAGAATTCATGCGTCAAAATTAGATCGGACGGCTGCTCGCGGCAACGGCGGTAACGGCTGCCATCGCTTTGCACAAGCCATAATCTTGCGTCAATCAGATCATATGGGCCTTCGTGGCAGAACAGAATCGTGTCTGGGTCATTCGGGCGAATCTGTGTGTGGCCAAACCAGCAGTGATCCTCTAAGACCACATGGCTCTTTCCAGTGGCTACCTCGATGTAAACGATGCGGCACAGCGGTTTTGCTTGACAGGTCAGTGCAAAAAAGTTCCATCCAGCGCTGCCATCGCGTGGCGGTAGCGTATCCTGCTTCGTTTCAACAATCGACATGAAACGGTTGTCACTGCTCATGCCAGGTGCGCCGCCGCTCCAGCCTTCTGGCGTCTCATAAAAACAGTGTGTTTCAAGCGTCTGTACATCCATCGCATAAAAGCAATTCTTCTGCTGATAAAAGATCGTCTTATCATCGTGTGAAAACATCGCACTGTCCTGACCGACGCCTTCTCCTTCTGTGATTTGACGGATCTCGCCGTTATGAAGATTCATCATATAGAGCTGACGTCCCTCGTCGCGCTTTTGGCAGATCAGAAGATATTTGCCATCTGTTGTTGTCATGCGGTTATAAAAATACATGTGATGGCTGAGAATGGACGGATCCGTCAAACGTTTTACGATGGTGCCTGTGTACGGATCTGTATATTCAGAAAGAGTACTGTGAAAAATTTGTCCCTTGCTCATGATTGTTTTAAGTCCTTTCCGCAGATGCTCTGCAATATTATTAATTTCATTCTACCAGAAATATACACAAAAGCAAGCGAAGAACCAATGGACACGAATGTAGAAGACCAAAAAACTAAAATTGTCAAATAACAATGTTAGGTTATAAAATCATAAGGACGAAAACCCAGAGGCTTGCCTCTGGGATGAAGTCCGCCGTGCGATAAATTTTACTTGAATTATGTGTGAAATAGCTGTATCATATCTAGGGGCTTGCCCCTAGGTTAAGTCAGGATATATAAAAATAAAACAAACGATAACTACGTCCATAAATGTCGTGTTTGATATTTGCTCAATCATTTTACAACTTTATAATAACTTATTAAGGACTTACTTACGGGGTGGACGATAAAATAGAAGGAGATAGAAGGAGAAAAAGTGCAAAGTGACAAAATTGTCACCAAGGAGTAAGAGAACTGTCACATGGCTTCATTATAATAAGTATTACGATTATAATGAAAGCATGATAAAAGACAAGCGAGAAAGTACGAGTATCGAGAAAGAGGAGGAGAAGCTGTATGAATAAACAACAAATGAGTAAGAAACGAAAACAGGCAGCAGAATGGATTTACCGGTATCGGTTTGCACTCGCATTTATCCTGCTGATCGTATTGGTCTCGTTTAAAATGAACGGTTCATCAATGGGATGTTGGCAGGTTTTTTTAGGCGATGCACCAACGGGAGTGCTTTTGGGAGGACCGCGTGCATTTCGAAGTGACGAGTGGGGAACACTGACGCCGCTTTGTTTCAGGCAGCAATATAATGCGCTTGGCGCATATAATCGATATAGTCAGACAATCGGTCTGGTTCGCACAGATAATTTGATTGTATATGGACAGCCGGCATGGGATATCCTTACTTTGTTCCGCCCATTTTATTGGGGGTATCTTTTCTTTGGAAGTGAGAGAGGGCTTTCCTGGTTTTGGTGTGCGCGTCTGCTTGTATTGTTTTTATCGTGGTTTGAGCTTGGAATGCTGATCAGTGATGGGCAAAAGAAATTGTCAGTACTGCTTAGCGTTTGTGTGAGCATGGCACCGTTTGTGCAATGGTGGTTTGCCATTAACGGTCTTGTGGAAATGCTGATCTACGGGGCATTTTTTGTGCTCGGAAGCAACTATCTGGTATCGCATGCATTTCATCCCAAAAAGATTGCAGTGGCAGTCGGGATGGCGGTATGCGCAGTCGGATATGTCCTAACCTTTTATCCGACATGGATGGTGCCAGTGGCATGGGGCTTTGTGCCGCTGTTTTTGTGGGTACTTATTTGGAAAACAAAAAAAGATGTCTTATGCCGTAAAGACATTGTGCCATGGCTTCTTATTGTTTTGATTACAGCAGCCGCGCTTATAATACTTGTTGTTACTTCATTGGATGTAATAAAGGCAGTATTAAATTCGGACTATCCGGGAAATGCACCACAGTCTGCAGGAGGAAAAGGTCTTTGGTGGATGATGAAGTATCCGATCTCATTATTGGGGCGAATTAATAAAAATGATGCATTAATTGTAGAAAATTCATCTATCATTTGTTTTGCTCCGGCAGGATTTTTGCTTGCACTGTGGGTATTCTTTAAAGAAAAGAAAAGAGATCCGTTATTGGTTCTCTTAGCTGGAATGAATGTATTTTTGGTCTGGTATTATTGCATTGGAATACCGATGTGGCTGGCAAAGATTACACTTCTTAGTTTCACAAACTCAAATAGAGGACCGCAGATGCTTGGATTTCTTCAGTTGACGCTTTTAATCAGGGCACTTTCATTGAAGGAAAAATCACCAAACAGAATAGTGGCAGCGCTGGCAGCACTTTTCTTTGCGGCTGTGCCTGTTTTTATGGCATGGGGATTTTCAAAATATGATGAAAGCGGCTGTGTGAGCGAATATTTTGATATGGCATGGAAAATCGTAAGTGTATGGTTAATTTTAGCGGTCTTATTTTATTTGCTATTTTACGCTCGCAGAAAAAAATATACAGCAGTAATGATGGGCTGCTGTGCAGTAGTGGCAGTATCTTCCGGCTGGATTAATCCCATTGCGCAGGGAACAGATGCCGTCACAAAGAGTGAGACTATGCAGACGATACGTGACATTGTAGAGTCAGATCCGTCTGCCATTTGGCTGACGGTTGATTTGGGATATCCTGGAACAAATATTCCGGCAATGGCGGGTGCAGACTGCTTTAATACGACTCAGACATATCCGCAGAAGGAACGCTGGACGTTATTGGATGAGACAGGTGAATATGAGGAGTTTTACAATCGCTATTGTCATATTAGAGCAACACTCGGAAGTGAAGTTTCATTTGAGCTGCTCAATACGGATTACGTGAACGTGACGCTTTCACCGGAAAAATTGAAAGAGCTAAAGATTAAATATGTTGTAAGCAGCAATGAGAACAAGCTTGATGAGAAAATTGCAGACGGCACAGTATTTGGTGAGAATCCAAGCGGCTTATCTAATGGAGGAATTGAATTTAAAAAATGCTACAATGGTGTGGCGCTGTCGATCTATGAGTGTATTTATGATTGAAGCGTAAAACTTACTATCCTTAGGTAGTGGGATGTAAGTGCGGAAGCAATAAATAAGAACGATGCAGCAATTAAAAAAGGAGTAGGGTATAATTTACAAGGTTTCGCCCAAGAAAAGTGGGAGAAACTTATGACAAATGAAAGGATTTTATTTATGAAAGAAGATGTGATGAAGAAAAACAGCACAGATGAAGGCAGGATAAAGAAGAATCGAATGGATGAGGTTGCAGTATTGATTCCGTGCTATAATGAGAGTAGAACCATTGAAAAAGTAGTAACGGATTTTAGGCGTGAGCTGCCCGATGCGGTAATTTATGTGTATGATAATAATTCGACGGATAACACAGTTGAAATCGCAAAGCAGGCAGGTGCAGTTGTTCGCCATGAATACCAACAGGGAAAAGGAAATGTTGTAAGACGAATGTTTCAGGAAATTGATGCACATTGCTATATACTGGTGGATGGAGATGATACATACCCGGCAGAGTCTGCAGGTGAAATGGTGCGTCTAGTAATGGAACATAATGCGGATATGGTAGTTGGAGACCGCTTATCCTCGACCTATTTTGAGGAAAATAAGCGACCGTTTCATAATCTTGGAAACCGCCTCGTAAGAGGGATGGTATCGAAGTTTTTTCACGGAAGCATACGCGATATTATGACTGGATATCGAGCATTTAGCTATCGTTTTGTAAAGACATTTCCGATTCTTTCCTGTCGCTTTGAGATTGAGACAGAGATGAGCATTCATGCAATTGATAAGCGTATGCAGGTGGAAAATGTGATTATTCCATATCGTGATCGACCGGAAGGCAGCGTGTCAAAGTTAAATACGTTCTCCGATGGTTGGAGCGTGATTAAGACATTAATCCGTTTATTCCGTATTTATAATCCGTTTGCTTTTTTTGGTACAATCAGTGCAGTGCTGCTTCTTGTTGCGCTTGCATTATTTACACCAGTGCTTGTTACCTATTTTGAAACAGGTTTGGTGCCTCGTTATCCAACTTTGATTGTGAGTGGATTTTTGACAATTGCTGCGATACAGCTTACAGGCGTCGGCATTTCTTTGCAAAATATGCTCCATAAAAATCGGCAGGACTTTGAGCTTGAACTGTATCGTGCAGAAGTTCAAAAACGACAGGAAGAACGTTGACAAAATTTTTACTGGAAGATCGTGTTTTCTTTTGCTATAATGTGTCTTGCAAAGACAAACACATGGAGGACACAGGATTATGAAAACGATGCAGGGAAAGAAAAACATTGTGCTGATTGGAATGCCGGGAGCTGGAAAAAGTACCGTTGGAGTCGTGCTGGCAAAGAGACTCGGCTATCGTTTTGTGGATTCGGATTTGGTGATTCAGGAGCAGACAGGAAAGCTGCTACATGAGCTCATCACTGAACATGGAGTTGATGGATTTTTAAAGATTGAGGAACGGATTAACGCAGAGCTTACCTGCGAGGGCGCGGTCATTGCAACGGGGGGAAGCGTCATCTACGGCGAGGAGGCCATGAAGCATCTGCGCGAGATCGGATGTGTTGTCTATTTGAAGCTTTCTTATGAGGAGATTGAGGAGCGCCTTGGCGATCTGACTGCGCGCGGTGTTGCATTAAAAAATGGACAGACGCTCAAAGATCTGTACAATGAGCGCTGTCCACTGTATGAGAAGTATGCACATGTCGTGCAGGAATGCGATTCCAAGAATGTCAGACAGATCGTAGAAGAGCTGGCTGCAAGAGTAGGAGAATAAGTCAATCCATAACAGCTGCGTTCGCAAAAGAATGGTGTGATTTGGCACGAATGTTGTTTCGTATTTAACATTCGCAGCCGATCAAAATACCGCCTCTTTCTGCGTAGTAGCTGCACAGCCCGCGGCAATGTCGAAACTGGACATCTGCCTGCGGGTATTTTTTATAGATTTCCTGCTGAATGCTCTCGGCGAGAGCAACATTTTCAATGTGGCTGATGCGAACCTTGCCACCGTGATAGCCAGCCTTGTCGAGTTGCTCCATAATCGAAGCGATTAGTTTCTTTGAACTGCGGCATTTGCCAATTGGATGAATGCGTCCCTCCTCCGTTGCGGTACAAAGAATGGAGATACCTAAGATGCCAATGGCAGAGGCAACAGCCTTGCCGATCCGACCGTTGGAAGCAAGATTGTGAAGGGACTTTAACGCAAAGAAGAGACGCGTTGTGTGAATGTATTCTTCGGCCTGGCGAATCACTTCTTCGTATGCTACACCAGAAGCGACCAGCTCATTGAGTTTCTCCACAAAAAGCCACAGCTCTGGTCCGGTGGTCAGTGTGTCGAAGATATGGATCTTTCCCTCAGGATGCTGCTGTTCATAAATGGACTTTGCAGAAAGTGCAGAGTTGAGTGTTCCAGAAAGTGCACTGGTCATTGCTGCGATGTAGATCACATCGGCTCCCTCAAAGCATTTCAGCCAGCTTTCAACGCTCGGGCATGCGGTGTAGGAGCGTCCCTTGTAGCCGGACAGGTAGTCAAGCATTTCACGGATATTCAGATTTTCATCATCCGGGAAAGTGCGTTCTTCGGTGGAAATGGTCAGCGGAGCGGTGCGAAACAGTCCGTCCTGACTATCAAATATTTCACAGGAAGAGTCGGAAAGAATTCTTGTAATCATAATGTATTAGAACCTCCATAGTTTTGAAGAAAATGGTATCTGGTTTTTGAAACTATATAATATAGTAATAATAGTATAACAGATAATTATAAAAAAACAACTGGGAAATGGAAAGAAAGACGAAAATAAGGAAATAGTTACTGTTCACGGGTGGGCTTGTGTCAAACACTATAATACATTATACTGAAGGA
>CAVCXB010000112.1:0-9924 GCA_963605535.1 Wujia chipingensis | reverse complement strand
TGCTGGTATCCACAACTAATGTATGGAAGAAAATATGAGGAATGGTGCTGTTATCTGAGTAAACAACAGCCTCACTCTTTCTCTGCTCATAATCGGCAATTGCTGCGGTGTATGCCGCATTGCTTTCATAACCAGATACAGACTGAATCTTTGCAATTGCACCATCATAATCATACATTGCTGCCAGATAATTGGCATCATCAAGAACGGTATCGCCTGTCTTCTCTAAAACATACTCCCATGCTGGCTCCGTTTCCATAGAACCTGCCTGACGCGCCGGAATGATCATGTTGCCATTTTCGTCCGTCTCATAAGTCTGCGGCTCCATCATAAGTGCCTGTCCTGCTGCCTGCGCCTGTCCAGTCGCGGCGTCAGACTCTGCTGCACCCTCGGTCTGTGCCTCTGTCTGAGCTTCGCTATCATTTGCTGCACTTGTCTGCGCGGCTCCCTGTGTTGCCAGAACGGTCTGTGATACGTTCTGCGTATTGCCGCCTGTTTTTCCGCCAAATCCGACCGTTTCTCCGTTTCCAGCACGGAGCAGCAGTAAGATCGTCACACCAAGCATAGCCACTAAGAAAATCAGCAACAGCACACATACCACAATCAGGCCTGTGCCTTTTTTCTTTTTTCGCTTGTTTTTTCCTGTCTTATTCTGACTCATGTTTCTCCAATCTGCCGGGACCTTTCCCGGCGTATTATTTTATTGCACCGAAAATGATTGTACCTCATTTTCATAGAAAATACCATAACATTTTTCTTACGGACTTCTTACGTCACTCCCCCGCGATCTGCTCCTTCACATTTTCGATCGCCGTCTGCAGCTGGTTATCCTCATCCTTCTCGATGGTCAGCTTCGTCTTAAGCTCCTCGTCCAGTTCCACCTCGACATCCGGTGTGATACCCGTACCGTGGATGCAGACGCCATTCGGTGTAAAGTAGCGGGACACCGTAATCTTGATTGCACTTCCATCATTAAATGGCAGAATGCTCTGCACAATTCCCTTTCCAAATGTCTGAGTTCCTATAATTGTGCCAGCTTTGTAATCCTGAATCGCACCGGAGAAAATCTCGGATGCAGACGCACTGTTTCCATTGACAAGTACCGCAAGTGGCAAGTCAAAATAGTGTTCAGCATCGGAGGTGTAGGTCTCGCCCTCGCCATTCTTATCCTCGGTATAAACAAGCGTACCCTCTGGCAGCATGTAGTCGAGCATCTCGACAACACAGCTTAAAAGTCCGCCCGGATTGTCACGGATATCCACAACCATTCCTTCCATGCCCTGTGTCTTCAAATCATCTACCGCCGCAATAAACTGGTCGGATGTAACCTCATCAAACTCCGTAACCTGAACATAACCGATGTTATCGTCCAGCATCTCATAAGCGACTGTCGGCACCTCGATCTTTCTTCTCTCAACGGTAAAATCATAATATTCATTTTCTGACTCACGGTATACACGAATATCAACAGTTGTGCCACCCTCTCCCTTAATCCAGGAGACAACGGTGCTGACATCGGTATCGCTGACATCATTTCCTGCTACCTCAACAAGAATATCGCCTGGAAGCATACCAGCCTCAGCGCCCGGGCAGCCCTCAAACGGACGCACTACAGTGATGACCTTTGTCTGAACATTCTGAGAAACAACAACACCGATACCCTCGTAGCTGCCACTTGTGGACTCCATCATGGATTTATACTCATCTGCGGTGTAATAACAGGAATATGGATCATCGAGTGCGTTCATAAAGCCTTTATAAAGCTCGTCCTGATAGCTCTGTGCATCCGGTGTGTCAAACAGAAAATACGAATCAACACACTGCTCCAAAAACTTTAATTTGCTTGTAAGTTCATCACTGATGGCTTCTTTGCTTTCTGCCTCCACATCCGTCGATGAAGTCTCCACTGTCCCACTCGCTGCATAGGCCGTGTGAAGTGCCCCATAGCGGGATCGCGCATTCACATAGACGCCTGCAATTGAACAGCCAAGGATTGCCACCGCTGCTCCGACTGCCACGCCTGCTGTAAAGCCACTTCGTTTTCTTCTCGTCCTTGTCTTGCCATCTTCTTCCCAATCTGCATTTAACAGTTCAGCAAAGTCGCCTTCTGACGCTTTTTCCTCTACGTTTTCTTCTAAATTTTTCTTTTCTTCTTCGTTATCTTCTAACTGACCATTTTCCACGTTCAGCTGTTCATCTGTTTGTTCCAGCTGTTCGTTCTTTTTGTCTTTTTCTTCCACTAGCATCCGCCTTTCTTCTGACCAATCAGATTTATCATTACTCTCAGCATAACCAAATTTGATCGGTCCATACTTTTGTATGCAAAGCCAAGAAGGGGGAAACAGACCCTTTCGTCCGTTTCCCCCTCGTTCCCTACCTTGGAGCCTTAGTTTTTCTCCATATAATTCATATACTTAACAACCATGAGGGCAATCTTGAAGGTGATCGCATCCTCAAATACACGCAGATCCAGTCCGGTGCTCTTCTGAAGCTTGTCCAGACGGTATACAAGTGTATTTCTATGGATATACAGCTGTCTGGATGTCTCAGATACATTCAGGCTGTTCTCAAAGAACTTGTTGATTGTTGTAAGGGTCTCATCGTCAAACTCGTCCGGAGACTTGCCATCGAAGATTTCCTTAATAAACATACGGCACAGCGGGATCGGAAGCTGATAAATCAGACGGCCAATACCAAGCTTAGAGTATGCAACAACATTCTTGTTGCTGAAGAAAATCTTTCCAACATCGAGTGCCATCTTCGCCTCTTTGTAGGATCTGGATACTTCCTTAAGCTCGTTTACAACGGTTCCGTATGCAACATGTACCTGGCTCATCGCCTCGGTGTTTAACATGTCAACCATCACCTGTGCAGTCTTTTCAAGATCCTCAGCGGTCTCACCCTGCTTTACCTCGCGTACTATGATGATGTTCTTCTCGTCAACTGCGGTGATAAAATCCTTTACTCTGCCGGTAAACAGACTGCGTACCGTCTCGAGTGCGTTGACATCCTTCTCATTCTTTGTCTCAATTACATAGACAACGCGCTTTGCCGATACTTCAATATGAAGCTTCTTTGCGCGATTGTAAATATCTACCAACAACAGGTTATCAAGAAGCAGGTTCTTAACAAAGTTATCCTTGTCAAAACGCTCCTTGTATGCAACTAACAGGTTCTGTACCTGAAACGCTGCAATCTTTCCTACCATGTAGACATCGTCACTGCTGCCTTTTGCCAGCATTACATATTCCAGCTGGTGTTCATCAAAAACCTTAAAGAACTGGAATCCGGCAACCACCTGGCTGTCTGCCGGTGACAGTGTAAAATTCACGATGGTATCCGTGGTAATCTCCGGATCACCAAACGTAGATGCCAGCATGTTTCCGTCGGTATCGCATACACACAAATCAATTCGCGCGATATTTTTCAGTCCTTCAATTGTACTTTGCAAAATCTGGTTCGAAATCATACTTTCCTCACATTCCGCCGCCGTAGCAGCTTATAGTTTTCACAGCTTACCGCCATTCCTTCCTATATTGTATAACATTTTCGGAGAAAAAAAAAGGGGAAATGTAATTTTTTTACATTTCCCCTTAAAACTTCTTAAACAGTTTCGATTAGTTTAATACAACCAACTCGCTGTCCTTATCGAAGATGTGGATTCTGCTCAGGTCAAGACCCAGGGTCAGAGTATCGCCCGGTCTAGCAGTTGTTCTTGGGCTTACACGAGCAGTAAAGCTTGTCTCGTTGATATCGAAGTACAGGAATACCTCAGCACCCAGAAGCTCGTATACACGGATTGTAGCAGTCAGAGTAGCACCCGGATAGTTGCTCATGTCGCCATCATGGATATCCTCTGGACGGATACCGAAGCAAACTTCCTTACCAACATAACCCTTCTGAACCAGAACCTTACCCTTCTCATCTGGCAGAGTGATGTCAGCGTTACCAAACTGAACATGTACCTTGTTGCCTACCTGAACAACCTTAGCATCGATCAGGTTCATCTGCGGAGAACCGATGAATCCAGCAACGAACTTGTTAGCCGGCTTATCGTACAGGTTCTGCGGAGTATCTACCTGCTGGATAACACCATCCTTCAGAACAACGATTCTGGTACCCAGAGTCATAGCCTCGGTCTGGTCATGTGTTACGTAGATGATGGTTGTACCTAATCTCTGATGCAGCTTGGATATTTCGATTCTCATCTGTACACGAAGCTTTGCATCCAAGTTGGACAGAGGCTCGTCCATCAGGAATACCTTAGGCTCACGCACGATTGCACGACCCATAGCAACACGCTGTCTCTGACCACCAGAAAGAGCCTTCGGCTTACGATCAAGCAGATGCTCAATATCAAGGATCTTAGCTGCCTCATGAACCAGCTTATCAATCTCAGCCTTCGGAACCTTTCTTAACTTCAGACCGAATGCCATGTTATCATATACGGACATATGCGGATACAGAGCGTAGTTCTGGAATACCATCGCGATATCTCTGTCCTTCGGCTCTACGTCGTTAACGACCTTATCACCGATCTTTAACTCACCAGAAGAAATTTCCTCCAGACCTGCGATCATACGAAGGGTAGTAGACTTACCACAACCAGACGGTCCTACGAAGATGATAAATTCCTTATCTGCGATCTCAAGGTTGAAATCCTTAACGCCAACAAAGCCGTTTGGATAAACCTTAGTTACATTCTTTAAAGACAAACTTGCCATTTGAATTTCCTCCCTAATTTTCGAAACTGTTGACAGTCAGTTTTCTGATATGATTATCATACATGATTTCATACTTTTTTACCATACTGTTTTTTACCAAAAAAGAAGCAACATTTTTATCTATGTTGTACACATATATTTCACATTTTGTTAATAGGTTGAAAGTGCCATTTTTAGTATATTTCTACAAATCCTTCACCAAGCACCTCTCTCGAGTCGTTCACTATCACGAATGCCTTGCTATCTACCTCCAAAACGACATCTTTTATACGTGCAATTTCACGAGGTGCAATGACACAAATGAGGATTGTTTTGTCCTGATTGGTATACATGCCACAACCGCGCAGCCCGGTAACACCTCTGCCCAATTCATTCATGATCCGATCCGCAATCGTTTTCGCTTGATCCGAAATGATATAAAGCATTTTTGAGGAGGTGCTGCCCTCCATCATACGATCGGAAACCTTCGCTGTCAGATAAACCACCACGATCGAGTAAAGTGCAATGCGCGCACCAAAGACAAATGCACCGACAGCCGTGATAATTACATCAAGCAACTGCATCAGCTGCGGCAATGAAATATGAGGGAAAAAGTGCTGAAGAATTGCGCCACACATATCAGTACCACCCGTCGTTCCCTTTCCTAAAAATACAAGGCCAACACCAATTCCCATGGTCACACCGCCAAAAACAGCTGTTAAAAACAGATCTGGCTCTTCCATCAGCGGCACATAAGGAATCACGGCCAGCCAGAATGAAAGAAGAAGTGATCCAGCCAGCGTGCGCTTTGCGAAATCCCAACCTTTGATTTTTAACACAATCGGAATCATCGGTATGTTGAGCAACAAGTTCGTCACCCACAGCGGAATGCCATCCGGCACCAAGCCGCGTGTCAGTTCCTTCACAATAATTGCAATTCCAGTAAAACCACCCGGCACCAATCCATCTGGATCTAAGAACAGCTGCAGCGAGACTGCCATAATCGCTGTGCCTGCCAAAATCAGCAGATATTCTGCAAGTTTTCTTTGTCGAATTATAAGTTTTCTTAGCATATTTTCTCCTTAAAAGACAAAGAAAGGAAAATCCTGCGAGGGATTTTCCTTTCTTTTTTCCTCATATTCTTTTATACTTCTTCTCAAAGTACAATTATTCGTCGCCCATATGTTACCCGATAGAACCGATAACAAAACGACGCTTCGCTATGCTATTCCATGCTTGCCATTGCATACTTTCTTCTTATTATATTACATATAGAAACGGAGCCTTTATGAACCCACATTACTCATATGAATCTACTTACAGCCTGTTAATCGGCCATCGCATCCGAAATGAGCGAATCGCCCTCGGCATGACACAGGCCGAATTTGCCCGGCTGCTCGGAATTTCACCAAGCTACCTAGGTGCTCTTGAGCGCGGCACACGACCGGTCTCACGAAGCATCATGAACCGCCTGCATGAAAAGACCCATATCTCCTATGATTATCTGCTGGAGGGCTTAGAAACACCAGACACGGTCACATCCGTTTCCCAAAACATTGTTGCAGAGCCGGAGCACTACCGCATCCGGCGCGACATTGGTCTGCTGCTCGTCTCCTGCACACCACGAGAGGCAAAAGACTGTTACCAGCTGATTCACACCTATCTGGAGCATCTGCGAAGCTCAGCCACTACAGCATCAGACGAAGCACCATGAAAAGAACACAGATAGTCGCACCACCGATAAAGAATGGATCAATCAATCTGCGCGTTCCTCTTTTTTCAAGTGCTTCTTTCTCACCACCGTGAAGAACCCACGCAAAATAGTCCTCTCTGTCACATAATTTTGCCAAAAGCTTCACTAATAATACAACCAGAATTGTTGTCACGACTGCGATGATACCAATGACAACAACCGCCGTAACCATATAAGTCTGCTCAAATGCACCAGAAATCTGAAGTGTTGCACTCTCATCCACGCCCGATGCGGTCAATGCGCTCAATGCATTGATCGCCTGTGCCGACTGAAAATTAATCAGAAAATGAATTACCATGGACGCATAAATGCTGCCAGACGCCTCAACGACGGCCGCAAAGATCACGCCAAGCGCAAATCCATAGGAGAACTGATTGAAATTCAGATGCATCAAGCCAAAAATCAGACCGCTGATCAGCGCTGCCTTCCAAAAGCCATGGCTGCGGTATCCATGGAAGAACACTCCACGAAAGACAAATTCCTCGCTAAATGCCGGAATGATTGCCAAAAACAGAATATTCATCCAACCCGATCCGCCTGTCATCTGCATCGCCAGACTGGCTGCCGCATTCGGCACAAACATGGAACTAAACAGGTTTAAAAAGGACAAAAGAGGCATGGAAAGAAGCGTGATACCGACCAGACAAAGGAGTGCACCAATTCCCAATCGGCGATGGCGAATCTCTCTATGCAGATTGATATGCTCCTTTGTGGTATAGCCCCACACTGGTATCAAAATCAGAAGCTGTGCCACAAGAAGATCTGCATAGACTGGAAGCTCCATGCCCTTTGTCAGCAATGCATATACATAGGAGCCTCCAATTGAAAATGCCGCCAGAATCAAAAAGGTTAAATTTAATTTTGCGGTTTTTGTCATCCTCACTTCTCTTTTCTGTATCTGATACGGTTGTCACCGATCTCAATCTTTCCTTCCTTAAGAAGATGGCCAAGCGCACGCTTAAATGCGTTCTTGCTCATCTTAAGTTCTCTCTTAATCTTGTCCGGCTCTGCCTTCTCGCCAAATGGAAGATAGCCGCCGAAAGACTCCATTGCATTCAGAATCATCTCGCTGTCTGTGTCCATCTGCAAATAAGCCTTGTCACGAACAGCCAGATTCAGCTTGCCATCAGAACGCACCTCAGTTACGCGGGCATTGATCACATCACCAGTACGATAGTTGTCATAAATTTCCTTCTTTGGAATTAGTCCAAAGTAGCGATTGTCAACGGCGACAAATACACCGATCTCTGGGTTTACACGATAAACGGTACCGCTTACCTGATCGCCCTTCTGATACGTGCTGTCATTGTGAAGACGCTCATACACCTTCATCGTTGCACACAGACGGCTGCTCTTATCCAGATACAATGCAACCAGGCAATGCTCTCCTCTTCTGACTGGAACGGTCTGCTCTTTAAATGGAAGAAGAAGGTCCTTCTCCAGTCCCCAGTCTAAGAATGCGCCGATTCTTGTCTTTTCCTTAACGGTCAGTACGGCCATCTCGCCCATTACAAGGAGTGGTCTCTTTGTCGTGGAGATGATACGATCCATGGAATCCTTATATACGAATACCTCGATCTCGTCTCCTTCCTTTGTTCCTGCCGGAACCTGCTTTCTTGGGAGCAGCACGCTCTCTCTTTCTCCCTCATGTCCCAGGTAAACACCGAACTCCTTCGTACGAAGCACGGTCAGCGTCTGCATCTTTCCTAACTCGATCATATTTCCTCTCATTCTGCCGCAGCTTCGCGGCCCTTTGTATTAACTTGCGCTTTTTCTACAGGCATCCGAATCCACTGCTGTGTTCTCTTTCAATTGCATTTTCTTCCAATTGTTTTTCCGATCGTTGCCTGTGGTGTTACAGTTTACTGAAAAGCAATGACTGCATAGGCAGTCAGCTCATCCTTTTTTAGCTGGACAATAGTGGTTTCGTCGTCCTGCTTTGTGACAACTGGAATCATGGTATCGCCCAGAAGTGCCTGATAGCGGTACTCGGCCCGCACCTGATGCAATACAAAATCTGACGGAAGGTAACGGCTTGCCATCAGCACATACTGCGTGTTGTTTACATGGTGATTGCTGTCAAGATGCTCCGGACGCACGGTGACGGATTCCATGACGGTACCGTCCTTCGGCGCGGCAATTTTGCGCTCCGCATACGGCATGTCAAACGGCTCTCCTAACTCATACGGACTGCTGTCCTCCTCTGTTATGCGTACCGGACGCATCGCAGATCTCTGAACCAGAACCCAGTTTGAGTTGGCGATAACGCAATTTGTACCATCCGGCCTCTGGATGCAGAAATTTCGCATACCAAGTGTTCCTTTGAACTTATAAGCCTGTGTGCCAATTACGATCGGCTCACAGCATTTTGGCCGCTCGTTTATGATGATCTGCCATGAATTTAGCAGCCACACCCGGTCACGCTTTTTGAGCACTTCGGTTCCATTGCCTACATCTTCGGAGTGAAAAACACTGCAATCCTGAAGATAATTCATGATTCCTGCCAGTGACAGTTTTCCATCCTCATCGGTCTCGCTGAAGCGGACTCTGCTGGTAAATGTATACATAATTGTTCCTCCATCCAGAGCGCAAAACCGCTCCTTATGATTATATCATTTCCTTTCGGGAAAAGAAAGTAAAATTTTATATATTTTTCAAAAAAGTGCTTGACATTTTGGGATTCCTGTATTATTATAAATATGTTGTTTGAAGCGCTATCGCCAAACGGTAAGGCACTGGACTCTGACTCCAGCATTTTCCAGGTTCGAATCCTGGTAGCGCTGTTACTAAAATGGCCGCTGTGATGAAACCTCATCGCAGCTTTTTTTGTATTCAATCATGCACGCGTAACCTAACTGGTCCTGAGACGATATGCTTTACTGAGACAATCGTCTGCTACGCAGCCGGGGACGTTGTAGCGAACCCGTTGTCAAAATACACTTACGTTGAAAACGTGTAGTGGGGACCCATGAACAAAAAAGTCATTCGTCGAAGGATCTTCCATAACCTTTCGGGTTCACATATAAAAGGCACCGCCTCATTACGAAGCGGTGCTTTCTTTTTATGTTTTTTTGTTCATGTCATTTTACGAATGCTTGTCTTCTGTCAATTAGGGAGTATTCTATTCTGCAGCTGCTGCAAATTCTTCGTACTGCTCTGTGGTGTAAGCATCCTTAGAGGTCTCGAAGTTTACATAACGATATCCGCTGATAATACCATACAGGCTGTTTACCTTGCTGTAATCATTTACGTGAGTCAGCTGCCAGTGAATGTTATAGTACAGTGGCAATGACAGCACATTCTCGATCATGTAAGCCTCTGCATCTGCATATGCCTCATAACGAGCATCCATATCTCCTGTGATAGCATTTGCTGCATCTACCATCTCAGTAAAGGTCTTATAGGTTGCCACCAACTCCGGTGAATCCTCCTCGGTCAGCTCATTTGCATAGGTATATGAAGTGGAGA
>CAVCXB010000111.1:0-9935 GCA_963605535.1 Wujia chipingensis | reverse complement strand
TGGAGCTGACTGCTACTAATCGGTCGAGGGCTTGACCAGAAGGTCAGGGTAGGAAGGTAATGAAAGGTTTTGGGATGAATGTTTGTGTGCAGTTTTGAAGGTATATGGGATGAAAATAAGTTCCTTTAAGAGCGGATTGTGAGAATAATGCTTCTGATGAATAATTGAAGCATTGTTTTTGCATATACAATGCGCGAGTGGCTCAGTGGTGGAGCATCGCCTTCCCAAGGCGAGGGCCGCGGGTTCGAATCCCGTCTCGCGCTTATCGGTCCCCTGACAGTCTGTCAGAGGACTTTTTCTTTGCTATTCATAAGTCTATGAACGGTAACGAATTTTGATAAGTGATTCTATAAGGGTGTAGGAGAAGCAGAAAAAATGGATGCTTTTATTTGGATTTTGGATGTGATTGGAACGATTGCATTTTCCATATCAGGTGCGATGGTTGGCATACGAAAGCATATGGATTTGTTTGGAGTATGCGTGTTGGGAGTTGTCACAGCAACAGGAGGAGGCATGACAAGAGACATTGTGCTTGGAATCAATCCACCTCGGATGTTTACAAATTCCACGGATGTGGTGATCGCTGCACTAACGGCAGTTCTTACCTTTGTGGTCATTCATTATGCAAATAAGAAGAAGCAGACGCATGTGGGGTTTCGAGAGACCTATAGTCTTGTACTCTTTGTAATGGATACGCTGGGACTGGCTATTTTTACGGTAATCGGTATCGAAGTGGCATTGGCAAAGCGCCCAGAGGCAAGTGGCTTTTTACTTGTTTTTGTCGGTACCATCACCGGAGTTGGTGGAGGATTGCTTCGAGATATGATGTCAGAGTCGATTCCGTATATTTTCCAGAAACATATCTATGCGACCGCATGTATCGTTGGTGCAGTCATTTGCGTGCTTCTTTATCGCAAATGTGCAGTTTCACTGAATATTTCAATGATCGTTGGCGGGATGGCAGTCCTTGTGATCCGTGCTCTAGCAGCACAGCTTCGCTGGAATTTGCCGGTCATTCATCTGGATGAGGAAGGCAAATCGTAAGGCACTTTGAACAAAGAGAAAAAGAATAAAAACAAAGAACGAAAGCAAAGAATGAAACGATGGAATTTTTTAGGAATCTGGCGCGAGAATCCTCGGCCATTCAATGACCGAGATGAAAGTGCCGCTTGCTTTTATCATACCATAAATCTGCTGAAGGCGTGAAGTTTTTTGTGTTCCAAAAAACGAAACTGTCTTCGGCAGAAAAATATAGGAAGGATTCGGGTGGCGATTACGAGAAAGGATTTGAAGTTGCTGAGTTTGAATCAGGAGAAGGGGATCATGTCCATCTTTTTGTATCTGTTCCACCAAAGCTGTCTCCGTCCTTAATTGTGCAATACTTAAAGGGAATCACAGGACGAAAGATGTATGAAAAGTTTCCAGACTTACGCCAACAGCTGTGGAAAGGAGAGTTTTGGAACCATTCTTACTACCTGGAAACAATTGGAGACATCTCAGAAGAGACCATTCGTAAGTATATCGAACACCAGTCAAAACAGTACTGACGAAAGGAGTGGCTATGCCAAAGGCAAGAAAGAAAAAGAACAGTTCTTTTCAGACTACCATTACAAAGAGTGTTTTTCTATATGGCCGGCCGAATAAAGAAAAGCTTGTTACCTTGCAGCAGATGCAGAATTCGTATACGGCTCTCATCAATCGTAACATTGAGCTATTAGAAAAGAATCCTGCTATCCATTTGATGCGGCAGTCGTGCAGGTATCAAGTCGTTTGAACAAGATCCGGCTTGATCTTTTGTCAGAAGGGATGGGGGTATTCGCCCAGTCAAAGGTATTGCCGGCCTTTGCAGAACTGGCAAATCTTCGAAATAAAAAGCGAAAAATCAAACACTTTTTAAGAAAACATGATCTGCCGGAAGATGTGAGACGTTCTCTCATCCAAAAGATGGATCGTCTGGAACAAATGATTCAGACTGTAAAAGCGCCGTATCGTAAAAAACGCTGCTACTATGCACAGCTGGATCATGAAATCAAGAAATCCGTTACAGCATATGTGGACAGCATTTCCAAGGATACACTGACTGCGATTGAGAGATTGGATATCAAAGAGTTCAATAAGAGTCGCAAGATGAATGCGATCAAAATCGTATATGAAAAACGACATGTCGCGTACAAGGAAAAACAAGCAGCATCTGCATGAAAGCAGGTGAGATCCTGCAGCACCTTCAATGATGTTGCAAGATTTCATCTGCGAGTAGAGCAGAACATAGGAACTACCACTATCTTCTTACGGCATGACTGTAAGATGGACTGTCCAGAGAGGATCTGCCGGCGTTATTCGTATTGTGTAGTGTGGACTTATTTTCAAAGGGCGGAAATGGAATGTCCGGCATTCAATGACCGAGTAGTTCATGTGAATAGAATCAAAAAGTAAGCGGCAACCCGCTTACTTTTTTTTCAAGTGTCGATATTCTGCCAGAATTAACAGCAGGATTCCAACAAATAATAGCAAAAAGGAATATGGTGGAATTTGTCGCAGCGAATAATAGCTGATCGTCAGCCATAGCAATGCAATAATAATTAGAAGAAAGGCTGCCCAATGCAGCATATTAAATCGTTTCATAAACGGTACTCTCTTTTCTGTTAGCGTTACGTATAAAATACCATACTTTTGTCTGCTTGTAAAGCAATCAAAGGGTGCTATTGTTCCAATTTGCACGGTTTAAGGGAAACTTAATAAATAATTAAATGGAAGTTTAACAAATATTTAGTCGGTTTCGTTTATCTTTGCAATAGCAGCCTTTGCATATACAGTTGTCACAAGGTCATCGTAGGAAACTTTAGCATCCAGTTCGCCGGAGCCAATCAGGATATCCTGTAATAGATCGAAGCTTTCTTTTGTGAAGATGGTATCGTTCTTCCAGGTGTCCTGTTCCAGATAACGATTTACGATGATCGCGATTGTTTTGACATCGGTTTCTGGAAACTGTGGTGCGATCACCTTCGCAATCTCATCTGCACTGTGCGTATTGACGTAAATAAGACCGCGCTGGATCGCATTGGTGAAGCCCTGAACGGCATCTGGATGCGCACTCAAAAAGCTCTTTCGGGCACTGTAGGCGGTGTAAGGTACATAGCCTGAATCAACGCCGAGAGAAGCCACTACATAGCCGTCACCAGACAGCTCAAGAGAGGTGGCATGTGGTTCAAATTCTACGGTATATTCACTTAAAGAAGTGTCAGAAGCAAATGCTGCTGCGGTAGAGCCAAAGTCAATATTTTGGACGATGGTGACATCCTTTTGAGGTGTCAGCCCATTTTTCTTTAAGATATATTCAAATACCATTTCCGGCATACCACCTTTACGTCCGCCAAGCACAGTTGCGCCCTTTAATTTTTTCCACGAAAAATCAGGGTCAGCGGTTCTGGCAACAAGAAAGTTACCGGCACGTTGGGTCAGCTGGGCAAAATTGACGGCATAATCTTCATTGCCCTCCTGATAGGTATAGATACTTGCCTCACTGCCCATAAAGCCGATATCGGCATTCCCGGAGATAAGAGCTGTCATCGTCTTGTCAGCACCAAAGCCATTATCAAGCGTCAGTGCAATGCCTTCCTCCTCAAAATATCCCAGTTCAATTGCGGCATACTGCGGTGCGTAGAAGATCGAATGAGCCACTTCGTTTAAGGTAACAGGTGTTAGGTTCGGCTCCTTTTTTGTCTCAGAGTCGTCTCTTTTACGTGTACAGCCGATCATGGTGCAGACCAGAATTAAAAGCAAGAGAATGACCAAATAGCACAAGCGCGGCATTAATTTATTTTTTACTGGAAAATGATTTACAGAAGAATTGTTTGTGGTGTTCATGGAAAACCTCAGAAGTCTGTTTGTGATTAGAATATGCAAAAAAAAGAAGAAGCGTTCAAGGACATTTTATGGTATACTGAGGATGTTTTATTTGCTTGACAACTCATTTATAATTTACTGGGAGGAGTAGTAGGGAAACGTATTCGATACGATTTTCAATAATAAAAATGAATGGAGAAATAAGAAAAGTGAAGATAGTAGTCATTGATGGTCAGGGAGGCCGTATGGGAAGTACCTTTATTGACCGCTGGCTTAAGGCTGGCGGTGATGCAAGGGAAGTAATTGCAGTTGGCACAAATGCGATGGCAACGGCAGCGATGATGAAGGCTGGAGCAGTGAAGGCGGCAACAGGAGAAAATCCGGTCGTAGTAAATACCAGAAGTGCGGATTTCGTGGTAGGACCGATTGGAATTATAGCGGCGGATGCACTGCTTGGCGAGATTACGCCGCAAATGGCACAGGCAGTAGCGTCCTGTGCGGCACAGAAGGTGCTGTTTCCTGTCAACAATTGTATGCTTCATGTCGTTGGCGTATCAGACAATCGCCTGAGTGACAATATCGAAGAGGCAATCTCTTATATTTTGCAAAATAAATAGGAAAAACTCGCATTTTTTGTCATTTTGCTAGTTCCCTTTTTCATAAATACTTGATATACTGAAATTGTTCGCGGGTAAAAATAAGGTAAAGTTTATGTAAAAAAGAAATGACAAACCGCTGGACAAGAAAACCAGAGGCTTTGGCACAGACACACTTTGTATGCCGGGGCAGCAGAATGAGAGGTAAACATGGGAGTAACATCTGTATTGTCACTGTTAAGTGGCGTAGCACTGTTTCTTTATGGTATGTCGATTATGGGCGACAGCCTGAAAAAAGTGGCAGGCAACAAGTTAGAGCTGATCCTGTACAAGCTTACCAGCACTCCGCTGAAGGGAATCCTTCTTGGAACAGCAGTGACGGCGATCATTCAGTCATCATCAGCAACGACTGTAATGGTAGTTGGTTTTGTTAATTCAGGAATGATGAAGGTTGCACAGTCGATTGGTATCATTATGGGTGCGAATATTGGAACGAGTGTGACCGGATGGATTTTGTGCCTGTCTTATATTGATGGATCCAGTGGCATTGCGCAGATATTGTCTACAGCGACGATTTCAGCTGTTGTAGCTATTATAGGTATCATTTTCCGCATGGTAATGAAAAAAGACAGCTATCGTCATCTCGGCGAGATTATGCTGGGCTTCGCGATTTTGATGTTTGGTATGCAAACAATGAGTGGCGCGGTAGCACCGCTTAAGGATAATGAAACATTTCGCCATATGCTGACAATGTTTACGAATCCGGTAGCTGGTATTCTTGTAGGTATTCTGTTTACGGCAGTGCTTCAAAGCGCGTCTGCAGCGGTAGGTATTCTGCAGGCATTATCCGTTACAGGCGGAATCAGCTTTGCAGTTGCACTTCCGATCATCATGGGTATCGGTGTAGGAGCTGCCTGTCCTGTACTTATGTCAGCGATCGGTACGAATAAAAACGGAAAGCGTACCGCACTTATCTATCTGCTTAACGATTTATTTGGTATGCTGTTTTGGTCAATCGTATTCTATACATTGAATGCAATCTTTCATTTTAAATTTATGAGCATTGTTATGACTCCTATGTATGTGGCATTGATGAATACGGTATTCCGTGCAGCGACCATTGCTGTGTTGTCACCGTTCATTAAATACATTGAAAAACTCGTATTTGTCCTGATTAAGGATAGTGAGGAAGAACTTGAGGAGCAAAAGGATTTTGACCTTCTTGAGGAACGCTTTTTAAATTACCCGTCCATAGCGATTGCACAGAGTCATACAGCGATGAACGGAATGGCACGAAAGGCGAAGAAAAATCTGTCGCGCTCAGTTAGTCTCCTGAAAAAATATTCAGATGATAAGTATCAAAAGATCGAGTCGAAGGAAGTATTGATCGATAAATATGAGGATAAGCTTGGCACATATTTGATGCAGCTTACAGGAAAAGAACTCAGCAACGAGCAGACAAAGCAGGTATCAAAATTTCTTCATACGATCAGTGATTTTGAACGAATTGGCGATCACGCAGTAAATGTATCCCATACAGCAAGAGAACTTTATGAAAAGAAAATTGTATTCTCGGATGAAGCCAGATATGAGTTGAATGTGCTGATTGCAGCGATGAAGGAAATTGTTTCAAATACAGTTCAGGCATTTAGTCGTGATGATTTGCAATTAGCTGCGAAGATTGAGCCGCTTCGTGAGCTTATAGGAATGCTGTGTGATGAGCTTAAGATGCGCCACGTTGATCGTCTGCAGTCAGGAAAATGTGGAATTTCGCAGGGATTTGCATTTAATGACCTTCTGACAAATATTGAACGTGTGTCGGATCATTGCTCGAATGTAGCAGTTGCGATGATCGAACTGGAGTCTCGAAACTTTGATACGCATGAGTATCTGAAGAGTGTGCGTGAGATGAGAAATGTAGAATATAAACGCTACTTTGAAGAGTATGAACAAAAGTACAGCATTGATGACTTTGAGGCATGGTCAGCAAGACAGCAGGAGAAGGCACAGATGAAGGCACTTTTGGAGGAACAGCGGTCACAGCAGGGCAGAAAGGCAAAGAGTGCGGAGCAGGTAGAAACGGTGGCACCGGAAGCAATCGATCCATTGGAGGATCCGCTGGAAGATACAGAAGAAAATTGATGAAGTCTCCACGCCCGTGCGGTATATGGCTTTTATAGATGTGGTACTTCGACTGATTGGATGGAAAAAAGTGCAATCTGTGTAAAAATACAGCAAAAAAGCAGGTATCTGCGAGTGGAATGTAAGTTCCGTTTGCAGATATCTGCTTTTTGTTTGTGCAGTCCAAAGTCATTTTTCAGGCAGCAAATCTATGCCAGATTATGCACGAGTTACCGTCCATTTTAATGTTTGGGAAAAGAAATCATTTTACCACCATTTCGGCTGCAACTAGAATTTTCCGCTTCCGCCACTGCATCCATGGCTATCAACGTGGCCACCGCCGCCACCGCCACCACCAGAGGAGCTTTCTTGCTTTTCGCGCTTTACGCGATGGGTAGTAGTATAAAGATAATAATCACGTTTTTTTGTTAGATGGAAGCTGCCTGGCTCCATGTATTCGGATGCACGATGCTTTTTATTCGCTGTTTTCATTGCTGCAATCTGTACGCTGCATACAATTGCAGCAACAATAAATGCAATACCAAAGGACATTAGATATGGTAGAGCACGTGATAAGAAGGTAAGTTTTGCAGGATGTTCATCACTATAAGGTGTACCTTCACGCGCTTCCTTTAAAAATGCTTCTGTCAGATCAGCAAAGGTGTTGAAAGCATCATAGTAATCTCCATCTGAAAGCTTTGGAACAACTCGGTTTGTAATATAGTCAAAACCATATTCATTGCTGACAGCGATTGCTCCAAAACCGTAGGTTAAAAGACGCCAGTCACGTTCTGCCATACTGATGGTAAACATAACGCAGTCCTTATCACTGCCATAACCATAACCGCGACGAAAGAAAATCGCATCAGTATAATCTTCAACATCATAGCCATTTATATCATTTAATGTCAAAACGGTAACATCACACTGATATTGTTCCTCTATTGCAGCCAGCTTATCGGACAGAGAAGAAATCTCATCATCTGTCAGAAGTCCAGCGCCATCATACACATCACCTGAAATTTCAGATTCATTTTCAATTATAATGCTATCAAGGTCAATATTGGTATCGGCAAAAGTCGGCAGCACCAGACACAGGCTAAGAAGCAGCGTGAACAGGATTCCCATAAATGGCCGTTTGCTCGTTTTTGTATGTAAAATAGTTTTCATATAAGATTCACTCCTTTCATGAGCCTATACTTAAAAGATAAGCAGCTTCAGCAGAATGCCAAGCGGAAGCGTGATACCGGCAAGCAGGCCAAAAAGACGTCCCATATCAACCGGCAGATTGCCAATGAGCTTGCCTGTCTGTCCGTTGATCGCAAAACGATATTGCTTACCGTGCCATTTGGTTGTCAGCATCCAGACAGGAAAGAGTGCATAGTCGACACTATTCTGTGTCGTGCTGATGCGACTGGTACGCGGTACGACCGTGTTATATGGGCAGGTGGCACGTATCGCATCAGTCGTCGTATTTTTTATGCGTACAGTTGCGCGTGGTGCGCAGGTGGCAGCATCCTCATCGTAGGTCTGTGCGGCAAAGCCAGGTAAATAGTCCATCTGAAAACGGGTTAAGGCACTGTAATCAAATGGCTCGATTGCATCCATATAGGAGTCATCCATCTTAGAGGAGCCATCAACCGGAATCTTATTAAAACGAGCTTCACCATCACGAAGAACAAGAAAATGCTCGGTCTCCGTGACATCATAATCACCATCGGTATAATGATGCGTGCGTGTCGCATCGAAGGAAAAGCTTCCCTGAGCCTCGCAGCTGTAGAGCCAAAATGGAACGTAAATGCCGCTGATTTCCTCTAAGTGACTTTCTTGTGAGAACGCACGCGGAAGAAGAATCTTGCCCTTATAGAGCTTTTTCAGCGCTTCTTTTGCTGCCTTTTTGTCAATTTTAAACGGAATCACGTAATCAGGGCGCTTGGCACCGCTTAGATGGTCGGATAATACGACAGGAGAGCCACAGTAGGCGCAGACAGAGGCGGCAGTCGTCTCGTCCGTCATGAGTTCAGCACCGCAAGTCGGGCAGTGATACTGACGCATGCCGCGCTGCTCGCCAGAGGTCCAGTCAGAACCGGCATTGGCCGTGTTCCAGTGGGCGTTATCCTGCTCTGCGCCAGAAGCTGTATCATTGAAGGCTTTCATCGCCTCCACTTCAATTGAGGTATCACAGTGGGAGCAGTGCAGTTTCTGAGTTTTGCTGTCGAAAGTAAGCGCCGCACCGCAGTTGGGGCACTTATAGGTTTTAATCGAATCGTCCATAGAGACCTCATTTCCGTGCCGGTAAGGGCACATATTTTTGTTATGATATTGTACCATGTATCAAATTGTTTGTCCATAAAAAAGAGGCCATGCATTTTCGTGCATGACCTCTTAAAATATAATTCAGAAAAGTAGTATCGTAATCTAAATTAGCGGTGAGACGGGTTGCATTCACACTTTACAGATCTTCCGGCTTTACCGCAACGGTAATCAGCTCAAACGGATGATAGGAAACTACCTTTGTGCTTCCCTCGATATCCTCCAAAAGATTCGTTGTCTGCACCTCAAATGGGAAAGTAACCTTTCCACGGCGTCCATCCTGCTCAGACAGACGAAGAACCAGATACTGGCCATCCTCGGAACGCTTCATTGCCTGCAGATACAGTCCACAGTCATTTAAGGTGTCACGAAGAACAGCCGGAACGGTAACATTTGACTTGCACAGTGGAACGTTGTACTCCATAGCAGTCTGGTTAACCTTTGCCGAAACAGCATCGCCGCTGTGTGGAAGGATGGTGTAGCAGAAATCATGATGACCGATATCGGAGGTGATGTCCGGGCGGATGGTTGCACGAAGAAGACTTAAGGAAATCTCATCCTTCTCAAGACCGACACCATACTTGCCCTCATTGATAATGGCAATACCGCTGTCGCTCTCAGACAGATCACACCACTTATGGTGGCAAACCTCAAAACGAGCCTGCTGCCAGGTGGTGTTCTTTGTCAGGTCACGCTTTACGAAACCAGCGCTGGTATCGCAAACGAGCTCTCTTGTCAGAACGTCCGGACCAAAGTTTACCTTAGCCAGCTTATGCTTCTCATCCCAGTCAACAACGTTCTCGACCTCGATCGCACGAGAATCCGCAAAGAAGCGAAGAATCATCTTCCAGGTGCTCTTTTCAGTTGTGAACGTAACTGCAAACTCAGCAGAAGAACCATCAGAAGAAACAAGTGCCAGCGGCTTGTCTACATTTAATGCAACCTGAACATCCTTGTAATTTGGCAGGATATCCCATGCATCATACATACCCGGGTTATCGGCGTACAGGTGAAGCTTGTTAAAGCCACAGCCTTCCTTAACCCACTCGCGATCCAGTTCCT
>CAVCXB010000110.1:0-9957 GCA_963605535.1 Wujia chipingensis | reverse complement strand
CATATCATATAGTGAAAATACTGTACGACAAAAATACAAAGAAGGAGTGGGAAAATGGAAAATGTGACAGCAGCTCAGGTAAAAGATGCCTTGGAGCGTGTAATTGCAAGCTTTCAGACCGTGTTGTACGAGGATGATGAGCAATTTTTAGAGAATATGAAAACAAAGAATCTGGAGGGCGATGACATTCGCAGATACCAGCATTGGGAGTGGACACAGGGTGTTGGCTTATATGGATTCTGGCGTCTGTTTGAGGCAACAAAGAAGCCGGAGTATCTGGATATCTTAAAGCGTTTCTATGAGAAGCAGATGGAGATTGGTCTTCCGGGAAAGAATATTAATACCGTAACTCCTCTTCTTGCTATGTCCTACTATGCAGAGTATACGAAGAACGAGGAATATCTGGCAATCTGTGACGAGTGGGCAGAGAGCATTATGCACGACTTTGTTCGCACCGAGGAGGGCGGCTTCCAGCACAAGACATCGGATTCTATGAACAATGGTGAGTTGTGGGACGATACCTTATTTATGACCGTGCTGTTTTTAGCAAATATGGGACGTATTCGCGGCAAGAAGGAGTATATCGAGGAGGCTCAATATCAGTTCCTTCTTCATGTAAAGTATCTGACTGACAAGAAGACCGGCATGTGGTTTCACGGCTGGACTTTCGAGGGTCATCATAACTTTGCAGAGGCACTGTGGGGCAGAGGAAACTGCTGGATTACCATGGCGATTCCGGAGCTTCTTGATAGGATCGAGTGTCCGGCTGCAATCCGCCGCTTCCTTGAGGAGTCCGAGCGTGCGCAGGTAAATGCATTGGTACGTTTTCAGGATGAGTCCGGTATGTGGCATACGTTAGTGGACGATCCGACTTCCTATGTAGAGGCAAGTGCTACGTGTGGTTTCGCATATGGTATCCTGCGTGCCGTTGCTCTTGATATTGTCGATAAGTCCTGTGCAGATGCTGCAATGAAGGCACTCGCACCAATCTTAAAGTGTGTCAACAAAGAGGGCAAGGTAGAGCAGGTTTCCTACGGTACACCGATGGGAAGAGAAAGCAAGGATTTCTACAAGCAGATCGAGCTGATTCCTATGCCATACGGACAGGCATTGGCCATTCTGTTCTTCATGGAAGCATTGAAGCTTTGCAAATAAGAAACAGCTGAAAATAGCTGAAGGAGTATATAATAATGAAGCGTTATATTGATTATCTGATTCGCAGCGAAGAACATCGTGTAGATGAGATGCTTTTTTTGCAGATTAAGGATAAGGACGATTTGTGTTACGGACTGATGCGAGGAGACGTGATCGAGGCAAAGCCGACCATCTATATGATGGCGACTGCACTTGCACTATATTTCAACAGCAAGAGCCGCTATTATAAGAGCGAAAAGCTTATGGAAGCATTGCACCTGGCGGCTGATGGCGTAGCGCGTGTTCAGAGAGAAAGCGGCTATATTGATTATCCGTGCTGTAACTTTTTCTCAGCACCTGACACTGGATTTTGTTACAAGCGTTTACATGACGGTCTGCGTTTGATGAGAAAGTACAAGACAGCAGATGAGAAAGAAGTCGCTGTGCTGGAACAGAAATATCTTGTGATTATGAAAAAAGCAGCAGCAGCAATTCGTGACGGAGGCTTCCATACACCAAACCATCGCTGGGGCATCTGCGCCGCACTGATGCAGGCAGCACAGCTGTTTGCAGATGATGCAGAGTTTGCAAAGAGCCTGATGGAACGCACGGTTTTGTATCTTCAGGAGGGCATTGACGGCAACTCCGAGGGTGAGTATGCGGAGCGTTCCACAGGAAATTACAATGCGGTTGTCAACAATGCAATGATGGCAATGTATCAGTGTTCAAAGGATGTCAGCTATTTAGGTTATGTTGAGCGAAACTTAAATATGATGCTTTACTACATCGAGCCGAATGACATGGTATTTACACAAAATTCCACCCGTCAAGATCAGGGCGAAGAGATTTTCATGGATAAGTATCTGTATCAGTATCTCTATCTGCTTGCTTATGATGGCGAAGAGGGCTTTATCAAGCTGACACCAGAGGAGCATGCACGCTTTGACGGAGCCGCTCATCAGATCATTAAGGGCTGTACTGAGTGCGGACGCATTGCACCGAACTGTCTGCATCTTCTGATGATCTACGATAAGACGCTGGACTACACCTTTAAGAATTGCGGTTTCTTAAAGACCTATCGCAAGCTTTTTAAGGAGGCCGGAGTGCTTCGTGTAAAGAAAGAGAATTACTCTTACACGGTTATGAAGGGCAGAAGTGCATTCCTTTACTTCAACGTAGAAGGTCTTGAGGCATACTTAAAGATTGGTGAGAGCTACTGCGAGATTCGTAACTTCGTTCCGGATGAGATGGATGTGCAGGAAGGAAAGACGGTTCTGACACATACCGCAAACGGCTGGTATTATCTGCCGTGGAAGGAAAAGCCGCAGACGAGTGACTGGTGGAAGATGGATCACAAGAAGCGCGACCTGATGGTTACGAGTGATCTGCATACACAGGTTGTCATCACGGAGTTAGAGGATGGTCTGGAGATCCGTGTAGATACGGATGGTCTTGAGAGACTGCCGCTTCGTATGGAGCTGTGCGTTCCGGCAGAGACAACGCTGGAGAATGATCATTTCTGCATGGAGACGGTTGCCGGAAAGTCTATGGTGCTGTCTGATGATTATGTGACCATGACGAAGGGACTGACAAGTGTTACATTCGGACCGGGTGCATGCGAGCATCACTTTAAGGGACATTACTCTGGCGAGGAGGTTAATGCGGACGGATATACTATCTACTGCAATACTTATACGCCGACGAAGAGAGTTTACACTTTAAAGGTTACAAAGTAATTTTTACTGCATAGATCATGTTATATTATATAGAAACAACACATCTTTTTAGAAAGGCAGGATATCTATATGAAGTTTTATGCAGGATTAGATGTAGGAGGAACCTCCGGAAGAGTAAAGTTCTCAGCAGCAGATAAGACATCAATCGGAGAATATCTTGGTGAGGGCTGTGCATTTAATACAGAGGGATACGAGCGTGGAAGAGAAAAGTATCGTCGGCTGATGGACGCAGCACTTTCAAAATATGGTCTTAAGAGTTCGGACTGTCTGGGCATTTGCATCGCAGCCAGCGGCATTGACTCAAAAGAGCAGGAAATGCAGATGAGAAGCATCTTTGAGGAGATGGGTTTTGCAAAGGAACATATCCTGGCAGTAAATGACTGTGAACTCTTTTTATATTTGTCTAAGGGTCCGGTACTTGTTATTATTTCAGGAACCGGTGCGATTTGCTATGGAAGAAATGAGGCAGGAGAAGTATACCGCACAGGTGGCTGGAATCATGTACTCAGCGATGAGGGAAGTGCTTATGATATCGGACTTCAAACCTTTAAGGCATATGCAGATCAGTTGGATGGACGTATCAACAGCCCAATTTTAGCGGAGAAGATTGCAAAGGCAACAGGTGTTAAGACCTTGGAGCAAGCCGATGTCTATGTAAATGATCATCTGCTTGATAAGAGCCCGGTCGGAGGATTGGCTGTTTTATGTGCGCAGGCGGCAGAAGAAGGCGACAAGGTAGCCGAGACCATTTTAAAGGAATGTGCAGCGAAGGTTTTTGCACTTATATGGGATACCGCCGGCAAGATGGAAGAAAAGTCGGATAATCGCAGTAAGCGTGAATTGGATGATGCTTTTTTTGCAAATCCACAGATGAGAGAGCTGCATGCGGATTTGTGGCTGTGGGGAAGTGTCAATGTAAAGAATACATTTTTCCGTGAGCAGATCACCGAGATGGCAAAGAAGAAGCTTCCAAACGTGACAGGAAAAATTCCGAAAAAGACTGCGCTTGATATTGCACTTGGCGTAGCAGAGGAGCATTTTTCTTGAGCAAACGGATGCATATGAATGATTGCTCGAATGTACTTGCGAGTTTCTGGAATCAGATGAGTGCTGTGAACAGGAACTATAGTCGGCATTTAGAAAAAAATACTTGACAGAAATCGTTTTCGTGTATAAAATATCATAATATAAGGTAAAGGCGCCCTATTTCTAGGGCGTCTTTTGCTTTGTTCTTCTGCTTTCTTGTGGTAAAGTGGAAAAGAACTATAGAAAAAGGCAAAGGAGTTGGTGGCATGTACCGAGAATTGGTAGAACATACAGAAGAAATCAATCGTCTGCTGGCAAGATATGGAGTAAAATTTGGTATTTATAAGAATGGTGAGTTCAAAGAGCAGCTGTTTCCATTCGATGCGATTCCCCGCGTGATCACAAAACAGGAGTTTGAAGTATTAGATCAGGGTCTTCGCCAGCGTGTCGACGCACTCAATCTGTTTCTTCGTGACGTTTATGGCAAAAAGCAGATTATAAAGGATGGTGTGATTCCGGAGGATTTTGTCTATTCCTCAAAAGGCTATCTGCCGCAGTGCGAAGGGATTGTGCCGCCAGGAGGCATCTACAGCCATATTTCCGGTATTGATCTTGTTCAGGCAAAGGACAAATCGTGGTACATATTGGAGGATAATCTGCGAATCCCGTCCGGAGCATCCTATCCGATGATCGCAAGACAGCTGACGAGAAGTGCATGTCCGACTACATTTGCCAGAACCCACGTCATGGATAACCGCGATTATGCGCAGCTTTTAAAAGAAACGATGGACTATGTAAACACAGGCGGCATCAATGTTATTCTGACACCGGGCCGCTACAATGCCGCCTATTTTGAGCATTCCTATTTAGCAGAGCGCAGCGGTGCCGTGCTTGCAATGCCGCAGGAGCTGTTTGTGGAAGATCAGGTTTTGTATTATAAGGACTACATGGGAGAAAACAAGCGTGTTGGCGCAGTGTATCGCCGTTTGTCGGATGAATATCTGGATCCGCTTACCTTCCTTCCGGAGTCCGTGATCGGTGTGCCGCATATCATGGATGCATATCGTGCAGGCAATGTAGCCATTTTAAATGCACCGGGAAATGGTGTTGCGGATGATAAAGGTATTTACTATTTTGTACCGCATATGATAAAATATTATTTGAAGGAAGAACCAATCCTGAAAAATGCACCGACGTATTTGGCATTTTACGAAAAGGATCGCACGTATATCCTTGAAAATTTGAAAAAGCTTGTCGTAAAGGATGTATCAGAGGCAGGCGGATATGGAGTTGTCTTTGGACGCGATCTGGATGCGGCAGGACTTGAGAAGATGGAAAATCTGATCAAAGAGCAGCCAAGACGCTTTATTGCACAGGAAGTGATTGACTTTTTGGATCTGGAGATCATGGATGGCAATCAGGCAGTGCCAAGGAAGGCCGATCTTCGCGCATTTGTGTTGAGTGGAAAAGAAACGCGTGTATGGCCAAGTGGTCTGACTCGTTTTTCCAGAAACGAAGGTTCATTTGTAGTAAACTCATCTCAGGGAGGAGGATTTAAGGATACATGGGTATTGTGTCAGTAGAAAAAGCAAATCATTTATATTGGCTCGGACGTTATACCGAGCGCGTATTTACGACATTGAAGGGGTTCATCAGCGTTTACGATAATATGCTGGATGCAGACCCGACTGCATATAAAAAGTATTGCGAGAGCATTGGAATTGCCGATATTTATCAGTCCAAGGACGATTTTATCGCGCGCTATATCAACGATGTCTCCGACGGAAATTCGATCATCAACAGCTTAAATCGCGCATACGACAACGGAATCGTGCTTAGAGGCGAGATCGGCAGCGAGACACTTGGTTATCTGCAAATGGCGATTAATTGTTTTGAGGAATATGCATCAGGCAGCTTTTCTCTTTATCGCTATCAGCGTGTACTTGACTTTTTATATGCATTCTGGGGCTGTGCCGATGATTGTGTGGAAGATGAGACGAGCCGCAACATTTTGAAGTGCGGTCGTTATATGGAGCGACTTGATCTGTATTTGCGCCTTAGAATGCCATATCCAAAGATCGAAAAAGAGTATAGCAAGCTGAAAAACCGCATGGAAAAGAGCAGACTTTCTGTCGATGAAAGTGCCAAAATACGTCTCTGTGAGATTCTTGGTAAGGATGAAGAGTGGCAAAAGTCATATCGGGAAGCAATCAACAGTTTGGAGGGATTATTTATCATATGAGAAAGCTTCGGTTTTCTTTTCATACACAGCTGCAGTTTGACCATCCGGTCACGCAGCAGTTCTATACACTTCGCTGCATTCCGTCTTCGGACGGGGTGCAGCAGTTGTTTTCTGTAAATTGCAGGGTTGCGCCAAACGGCAATATCCGTTATAATAGAGATGGTTTCTGCAACACAATCGGTACTGGCTGCATCAAGGAGGCGCATCAGTACTTTTCTTTTGATGTGGAGGGTGTTGCGTTTGTAAATGACAAAAAACGCCCCGTGCAGGATTTGGATGGAAGAGATGCCATCTATCGTTATCCGACTTTGCTGACTATGCCGGATAATGCAATAAAAAATTTTTTAACACAGCAGCAGATAAAAAAAGAAGATGGCGCAGACGGACTGATTCGCTTAAATCAGGCACTTTCAATGGCAATGGAATATAGGCCGGGTGCGACTGACGTAAAGACAACTGCATCACAGGCATTTTTGCAAAATAGGGGTGTCTGCCAGGATTATGCACACATTTATCTGACAATGGCAAGGCTTTTGGGCTACTCGGCACGGTATGTTTCCGGCATGATGCTCGGAGAAGGAGCCACTCACGCATGGGTAGAGGCAGCAGTTGACGGAATGTGGTTTGGCATAGACCCGGCAAACGGTTGTCTTGTGGATGATCGTTATATTTGCTTTGCACACGGACGCGATTATGCAGACTGTCCGGTGGAGCGGGGTGTTTTTCTGGGAACGGCATCACAGAGTCAGCAGGTGCTTGTGACAGTCCGGGAGGAATCATGATCTGCGCAGACAAAATCGATCTGTAAAATGTGAGAAGGAAAAAACGATGATAGAAAAAGTGGTATCAGTGGGCCTCGCAGTCGATGAGGCCATGGAAATACGAAAGAACCATCTGGCGCCAAAGGTGCTGACAGGAAAGGAAAAGCGTATCTGTATCGTCACCGGAACGCATGGAGATGAGCTTGAAGGACAGTATGTCTGCTATGAAATTATCAGAAGAATCAACGAAAATCCATCCTGCTTAAAGGGAATTGTTGATGTATATCCGGCAACAAATCCACTAGGAGTGGACTGTCTGACGAGAGGCGTTCCGATGTTTGACCTGGATTTAAACCGTATCTTTCCGGGCAGTGAGAATGGTCATATGGCAGAATATGCAGCATCCAAAATCGTAGAAGATATCGTTGGCGCAGATGTCTGCATTGACATTCACGCAAGCAATGTATTTTTGAGAGAAATTCCGCAGGTACGTATCAATGAGCAGACAGTTGATACGCTTTTGCCGCTTGCAAAAGAGTTAAATGTCGATTATATCTGGATTCATGCGGCAGCAACGGTACTGGAATCAACGCTTGCATATAGTCTGAACGTGCGAAATACCCCGACACTTGTTGTAGAGATGGGCGTTGGACTGCGCATCACAGAGTCGTTTTGTCATCAGCTGACAGATGGCATTTTTCATTTGATGGCACAGCTTGGCATCTGGGATGGCCCTCATGTTGAGACCGTAAAGAAGCCAATCATTTCCACAGATGGCTGCGTCGGCTTTATCAATGCAGAAAGCACGGGTATTTTTGTGCCATGTGTAAAGCACTGGGGCAGTGTCAAAAAGGGTGAGTGCATCGGTGAAGTTCTTGAACCGATATCCGGAACCGTTCGCCAAAGAGTGGAGTCGCCTATGGACGGCATGGTCTTTACACTGCGTGAGCATCCGATTGTATCGGAAGGTTCGCTTTTGGCAAGAATACTTGGAGGCGTAGAAAACAATGATTAAAGAGTCGTTATATACATTTAAATCCCCATACCGTCAGGATATGCATATGTATGGCTATCATTTCGGAAAGGGTGAAAAGAGTGCATGCATCGTTGGTGCAATCCGTGGAAATGAAATTCAGCAGCTTTATATCTGTTCCCAGCTGGTGCAGCGTTTGAAAGAACTTGAGCAAAAAGGAGCAATCGCGTCAGGCAAGCGAATTACTGTAATTCCATCCGTCAATCACTATTCGATGAATGTCGGAAAACGCTTCTGGCCGTCCGACAATACGGACATCAATCGTATGTTTCCCGGCTATAATCTGGGTGAGACGACACAGCGCATTGCAGCTGGTCTGTTCGAGGCAGTAAAAGGTTATGAGCATGGCATTCAGCTTGCCAGCTTTTATATTCCGGGTGATTTTGTGGCGCATGTGCGCATGATGGAGACGGGTTATCAAAATGCCAGTCTGGCAAATTTGTTTGGACTTCCTTATGTCGTCATCCGAAAGCCGCGCCCAATCGATACGACAACATTAAATTATAACTGGCAGGTATGGGAGAGCAACGCATTTTCCGTATACACGAATAAGACAGACAGTATTGATGAGCAGAGTGCGAAACAGGCAGTATCCGCGATTCTTCGCTTCTTAAACCGCATGGGAATTTTACGCTATAACTGTCATGGCGGTTTTATTTCCACTACCATTCGCGAGGAAGAACTTGTGAGCATTGTGTCCGACGTTCCGGGTATTTTCCTTCGCCGTAAAAGTGCAGGCGAAGAGGTGCATGTGGGCGATGTGCTGGCACAGATCATCGATCCGCTTGAAGGCGATGTGAAAGAGGAGATTCTGGCACCGGCAGATGGTGTGATATTCTTTGCACACAATGAGCCGCTTGTGATGGAGCATTCCACAGTCTTTAAGTTTATGAAACGTCTGCATGTTTGATGAACAGATGTAACGCTTCCCCAAGGTTACTGTTCACGGGACAGTCATTTGGCAGTAAAAGCAGTCGAATTACAGAAAGGCAATTAATTAGGTTATGGAAAATCAGTTTTATCAGATGTATCTGGATGAACTAAGTGCGATTCCGGAGTGCACGAAGGAAGAAATCGAGACACTGTTAAAGAATCTTCCAAGTGAGGAAGCAATAAAGCGTCTGGCAGAAGGAAACCTCGCATATGTGGTGCGTGAGGCTGCAAATTATACAGGAAAGGATGTTGAGATTTCCGATCTGGTTCAGGAAGGAAACATGGCACTCTTACTGATATTGAAAAATTATGCGGCGCATCCGACGGCAGATGGCGATGCTGCCGCCTATTTTGAGCAGCTTCGCGAGCGTGCCGTTCACATGGCGATGCAAAACGTCACTGACGCGCAGAAGCAGAGCGAGCAGACCGTTGAGAAGCTGACGGCATCAGTAAATGTATTAAATGTCGTTATGACAAAGTTGGCAGAGGAGCTTGGCCGTGAGCCAAAGCTTTCTGAGATTGCAAAGAAGATGCAGATGAGCGAGGACGAAGTGCAGGCAATCATGAAGGAAGCAATCAATGCGGTTGCGGTTGATCGAAGTGAGGCGGCACAGAAGGAAGACGAGGCACTCGAAAACCAGTAAGTTAGTCAAAAAACAGAAAAGAGGCACTCCATATGAAACGGGCGATTGTAAAGCGGTTTATTATTGTACTGATTCTGGCGATGGCAATCTGCAGCATTATCATCAGTATGTCCTATTACCGTCTGGCGAGTCATCGCGTGATGGAGGACATGAAGCCAGTGTTGCTGTTGCTTGATTCTACGATTGACTGGGAGAGTGATGACTTAGAATCACAGGTGATTGCCCTTAGCAGCCAGATGAAGGACGATTACCGCATTACGCTGATTGATCAGGATGGAAGTGTACTTGCAGACTCGGAGGCAAATAATCCAGAGACGATGGAGAATCATTCCGATCGAAAAGAAGTCAAAGAGGCATTTAAAAATGGGTTTGGAACGCAGATACGAAATTCCAGCACAATTCATGGCAGTATGCTGTATGCGGCATACTGTTCGCCGACACAGCAAAA
>CAVCXB010000109.1:0-9965 GCA_963605535.1 Wujia chipingensis | reverse complement strand
TTGCCGAGGCAAAGCTGCGCAGAGCACTGGTTCGGCTTCATGTAACGAACGAAGACTAAAAAAATCCCTCGTCTGGCACGGATGTGGCAGGCGGGGGATTTTTTATGCGGCCCGGGAGTTTTACGAAGGGGCGCCTCGATGAGTGACTTTGTCGACGGGCCCAACTCCGCGGGTCCCCACTACATTTTTTTAACGTAAGTGTATTTTGACAACGGGCCCGCTACAACGTCCCGTCTCGTAAAGCACATCATCTCAGCGCCCGTTAGGTTACGAGGCTTACTTCGAGAAAATCATAGCGAATAACTGCTTCGCACTCGGAATATTGCCCTTGTACATTGACATCGCCTTGTAAATCCGGAGAGTGCCATGCCAAGAAGGGAGGTAATGACCACGATTGCGAGGGAACCGCAGGCCTCGCGTTTCTTACGCTGATTGGTGCTACCGAACAGGCCGCCTGCCTTCTTTTTTGGTGGCAACTGGTGTTTGCATATGTTCTTTTCTAGCCTGATCTCAGCATATTCCTGCGGATACAGGTACTCAATAATCTCAAAGCGCTCTGCCCAGTAGTGAATGCGCTTTTTTGCTTCCGCAGTCGGAACACCGCGCAGGGCGGCGAAATACATCAGCTGATCCATAACGGTATATTTTGGATATAGACCACGCTCCTCGGCAAGATAACCGACGTTACAGGTGTTGATGTCGAGTGGCTTTCCATTCCAAGTGACGGTTCCGCTGTCGCGTGAAAGCATACCAAGCATCATACGGATCGAAGTGGTCTTTCCGGCACCGTTGGTACCAAGCAGCGCATAGACGCCCGGACGGGTCATCTCAAAACTCAGGTTATCAACAACGGTTCGCGTTCCGTACTTTTTTGAAAGATTTTGTACAATTAAACTCATAGGTCCTCCTCATAATATTCAATGTGAATTTTTGCAGTGCTGAGGCTAGCATATCATGAAATTATCCAAATGAAAGATGGATGCAAAATTGAGGTACGATTTTGTAATTTACAGTTCATGCGTTCCGTGAACGATATAAAAACTCTGTCGGGAAGAATCTCTGTACATGCCTGCAAAGTTATGGTATACTATGGAAAATAAAAAGCAATCCATGTGATGCAAACAAACTAGAAGGAGGCGCATTATGTTTGGCAAGCTTTTGTCATTTGAACCGGATGCCACAGGCGTAACGGTAAAATTTGAACACAAAGAAGGCAGAGTTACCTTAATTACAGACCGCATTGTGCGGGTATACAGTTCGATGGAAGAAAAGCACAGAGCATCCAGAGCAGTTGTGCAGGAACCAAAGAAGGTTGATTTTCAGGCGCGTCAGCAGAAAGAATTCATAACGATCAAGACAAAGAAGATTTTAATTCGTGTAAGAGATGAGTTTCAGGTCGATTTTCTGACGCCAGACGGACGCATGATTTCCGAACAGACTGTGAGAGTGGATCGTTCTCAGTCACTCACAAAGGAGCAGTTAGAGCTGTTGGCAAAGGAGGGACATGCTCTGCCGACACAGCGCACCACTCATAAGCTCGAAGTGGCACGTATGCTTCATGCAAAGGAGCATATCTATGGACTCGGTGATAAAACTGGCTTTTTAGATAAGAGAGGCTACGCTTACGAGATGTGGAACAGTGATCTTCCGTCCACCCATACCGATTTTTATCCGAGCCTTTATAAGTCCGTTCCGTTCTTTATTTCAATGCGTCCGCACTTTACATATGGAATCTTCTTCGATAACACCACAAAGACTTACTTTGATATGGGAAAAGAAGAAGTGAACCGCTATTTCTTTGCAGCGGACGGCGGCGATTTGGATTACTATTTCATTGCAGGCGAGAGCATGCGCAATATCGTGGGCGCATATACTGGCCTGACTGGACGCACAGCACTTCCACAGAAGTGGACGCTCGGCTATCATCAGTCCCGTTGGGGCTATGTCACCGAGGAGGATATCATGGATGTCGCACAGAAGATGCGTGCCTGTAAGATTCCGTGCGATGGCCTTCATTTTGATATCGACTACATGGATGCCTTCAAGGTATTTACATGGAATAAGACAAATTATAAAGATCCGAAAAAGACCTTAAAGACACTGGCAGATATGGGCTATAAGCCGATTACGATTATCGATCCAGGTGTCAAGAAGGAAGACGACTATTACGTTTACGACGAGGGTATCAAAAACGGCTACTTTGCCTTCTCTCCAGAAAATGAACTCTATGTAAACGAGGTATGGCCGGGCGAGTCTGTTTTCCCAAGCTTTACCAATCCGAAGGTGCGCAGTTGGTGGGCAGATAAGCAGAAATTCTTAGTAGATATGGGCGTGCGCGGCGTATGGAACGATATGAACGAGCCAGCAAGCTTTAAGGGACCGCTCCCAGATGATGTACAATTTGCCGATGAGGATGATACCGTCATTCTCCACAAGGATGCGCACAACATTTACGGTCATTGCATGGCGATGGCGACAAAAGATGGCTTATTAAAGTACGATGGCCGCAGACCATTTGTCATCACGCGTGCAGCTTATGCAGGAACGCAGCGTTATGCAATGTTTTGGACAGGCGATAATCAGAGTATCTGGGCGCATTTGCAGATGGCCATTCCACAGCTGTGTAACCTTGGTCTTTCTGGATTTTCTTATTCTGGAACCGATGTCGGCGGTTTCAGCGCTGATACGACAAAAGAGCTTCTGGCCCGCTGGGTTCAGGTTGGCTCATTATCTCCATTTTTCAGAAACCATGCAGCTCACGGTTCAAGAAGACAGGAGCCATGGCAGTTTGATCAGGAGCTTCTTGACATCTACCGCAAATATGTGGAGCTTCGTTATCGTCTTCTTCCTTATATTTATGACTGCTTCTTTGAGAGTGAGCAGACTGGCCTTCCGGTAATGCGTCCGCTGATGCTGAATTTTGAGAAGGATTCCGAGACCTACGAGATGAACGACGAGTTTATGGTTGGTGAGTGGCTGCTTGCGGCACCGGTTGTCACACAGGGAACCACCATGCGTCTCGTTTATCTGCCAGAAGGTGCAATGTGGTATGATTTCTGGACAGGAGAGAAGCATAAGGGCGGTCAGTATATTATGAAGAAGGCACCGCTTGACACCATGCCGCTGTTTGTCCGTGCAGGTGCTGTGCTTCCACTGTATCCGCTGATGCAGTATGTTGGCGAAAAAGAGGTAGAAGATCTGACACTTGCAGTCTATCCGGGTACTGGAAACTACATCCACTATCAGGACGATGGCGAGAGCTTCGCTTACAAGAAGGGTGGCTATAATGCATACGTCTTCTCCCAGAATAATGGTCGCCTTCAGATCAAGGATGCCGTAAAGAATTACGAGAAACCATACAAGGGCTTTTATGTTAAGATTTGCCGCGATGGTGTAACAGCATTATCCGAGACTCCAGGCGAGTACTTAAAGCATGAGGAGTAAAATCGCGTAACGTAAACGGGTGCTGAGACGATGTGCTTTTACGAGGCCGAACGTTGGATCAAGCCTGTCAAAGTAATATATGATAATAAGTAGTGTAGTGGCGGCTCTGCGGAAAAGAGAGGCCGACAAAACACTCGTCGAGGCACCCCTCGTTATGCTTCCGGGTCGCATAGGTGATAAACCACAGCTTTCGTTTTCATTTTCGGGAAAAAATCGTGTAATTTGTTCTTGACATCTAATCAAGGTTTGAGTATACTAATTGACGATAGGAAATGATAAAATATTATCAATACAAAAAGATAAGAAAGAGGGGTATGTGCTATGCCATTATCTATGGCTCCGGAAGGTAAGGAGAGCGTAATTCACAAAGTAGGCGGCAAGGAAGAAACCAGACTGTTTCTGGAACGATTAGGCTTTGTTGTCGGCGCTGTTGTAACTGTAGTCTCTGAGATCCAGGGAAATCTGATTGTCAATGTAAAGGACTCCAGAGTTGCGATTGGCAAGGACATGGCCAGCAAGATCTTAGTTTCCTGAGAGGAGAAAAATTTGTGATTGCGCCAGACGTGCAGTCGCGGAAAGGGGTATCGATATGAAAACACTGAAGGATGTAAGCATCGGTCAGACCGTAAAGGTAAAGAAACTGTCTGGTGAAGGCCCGGTAAAACGCCGTATCATGGATATGGGAATCACAAAGGGCGTTGAGATCTACGTAAGAAAGGTAGCTCCGCTTGGTGATCCGGTAGAGATAACGGTAAGAGGATACGAGTTATCCCTGCGTAAGGCAGATGCCGAGATGATTGAGGTAGAATAATTATTTTTTTTGCCTATGGGTTAGCTTATACTAATAAAAATAAGTAAAGACCACTAAAAATAAGCAGAGACCACTATAAATAAGGACAAACAAAATAAGATAAGCTGGCGCAAATAAAAATGAGCGATGGCGAAGCAAAGTAAGCATTAAAAAAGGTTTAAACAGGAGGTTTGTAATGTCAATTAAGATTGCATTAGCAGGTAATCCCAACTGTGGTAAAACAACACTTTTTAACGCACTGACAGGCTCCAATCAGTTTGTAGGAAACTGGCCGGGCGTTACAGTTGAGAAAAAGGAAGGTAAGCTGAAGTGGGAAAAAGACGTCACCATCATGGACCTTCCGGGTATTTATTCATTGTCCCCATATACACTTGAGGAAGTCGTAGCAAGAAACTATCTGATCACAGACAGACCGGACGCGATCTTAAACATCGTTGATGGTACCAATATCGAAAGAAACCTGTATCTGTCCACACAGATCATGGAACTTGGTATTCCGGTTGTCATGGCAATCAACATGATGGATATCGTAAAAAAGAGCGGCGATAAGATCAACGTTGATAAGCTGTCGAAGAAGCTTGGCTGCCCGGTAGTTGAGATTTCTGCATTAAAGGGCGATGGAATCAAGGAAGCAGCAAACAAGGCTGTTGACTTAGCAAAGAAGAAGGCATTAGCAAAGCCGGTACACGAGTTCTCAAAGGAAGCTGAGGAAATTATCGCAGCAGTTGAGAATAAGCTGATCGGAATCAAGGATGAGCAGAAGCGTTTCTTCGCAATCAAGCTCCTTGAGAAGGATGACAAGATCGCAGCTCAGATGAAGTCCGTTCCAGATGTATCTGCTGAGATTTCACGCATGGAAGATGCATTTGATGATGATACCGAGAGTGTTATCACAAATGAGCGTTATACATACATTTCTTCCATTATCGGTCTGTGCTGCCAGAAGGCACAGGGCGGCAAGAAGCTGACTCTTTCCGATAAGATCGACCGTATCGTAACAAACCGTTTCCTGGCTTTGCCGATTTTCGCAATTGTTATGTTTATCGTTTACTATGTATCCGTAACAACCGTCGGAACAATCGCAACAGACTGGGCAAATGATGGTGTATTCGGTGATGGCTGGTATTTGGCAGGCATCGGCCGTGATGCATACGAAGAGGATGCCGGTGAGTACGGCGATGCAGAAACGATCATCAATGCATTTGTTGATGAGTCCGGTGACGAAGATCTGGCAGCAGCAGTTGACGCTGAGGCAGATGATTATGATACAGAAGCAGCAATCGCAGCTGTAAAGGCTTACGCCGAGACAGTAGCAGATGACGCAGAAGTAACCTACACCGTTCAGGATGAGGAGACCATGGCAGAGGAAGATGAGACTGCTACTGGCGCTGAACTGAAGGATGCAATCGAAGTATATGAGAAGTGGAATGCAACTGCTCCGGAAAATTCCGCTTATGGTATCTGGATTCCAGGTATCCCAGCATTCCTTGAGTCCGCTCTGGATGCTGTAAATTGTGCAGACTGGTTAAGAGGTTTGATTATGGATGGTATCGTAGCCGGTGTCGGAGCCGTACTTGGTTTCGTTCCTCAGATTTTAATCCTGTTCATCTTCTTAGCATTCCTTGAGGGATGCGGATACATGGCTCGTATCGCATTCATCATGGACCGTATCTTCAGAAAGTTCGGTCTTTCTGGTAAGTCCTTCATCCCGATGTTAATCGGTTCTGGTTGTGGTGTTCCTGGTATCATGGCTTCCCGTACCATCGAGAACGACAGAGACCGTAAGATGACCATCATGACAACTACCTTTATCCCGTGTGGTGCAAAGCTTCCATTTATCGCAATGGTTGCAGGTGCAATCTTCGGTGGTGCTGCTTGGGTAGCTCCATCCGCATACTTCCTTGGTATCGCAGCAATCATCTGCTCTGGTATCATCTTAAAGAAGACAAAGTTATTTGCTGGTGATCCGGCTCCGTTCGTTATGGAGCTTCCGGCTTACCATATGCCAACCGTAGGCAGCGTGCTCAGAAGCATGTGGGAGCGTGGCTGGTCTTTCATCAAGAAGGCTGGTACCATCATCCTTCTGTCCACTATCGTAATTTGGTTCACAACGTACTTCGGATTTGTTGACGGTGCATTCCAGATGCTTTCCGAGGATCAGATCGACTACAGTATCTTAGCAACTATTGGTAAGGCAATCAGCTGGATCTTCATCCCGCAGGGATTTGGAAACTGGCAGGCAACCGTTGCATCCGTTACCGGTCTGGTGGCAAAGGAGAACATCGTTGGTACAATGGGTATCCTGTACGGCGGACAGGAAGGCGTAAGCGTTTACGCAGCAATGGGTGCTTCCTTCACCGCAGTAAGTGGTTATGCATTCTTAGCATTCAACCTGCTGTGTGCTCCGTGTTTCGCAGCAATGGGTGCGATCAAGAGAGAGATGAACAACACCAAGTGGTTCTGGGTAGCAATCGGTTATCAGTGTGGTTTTGCATATCTGGTATCTCTGGTAGTAAACCAGATCGGCGGTCTCTTCACAGGTGTAGGCTTTGGCATCGGAACAGTAGTAGCAATCGTAATCATTGTTGCATTTATCTACCTGCTGTTCAGACCATATAAGGAGAGCGAAACTCTTCAGGTTGCAACTGGAAAGTAATTAAGAAAATAAGAAAAGCAATCGCGAAAGCGAAAAGGGGCAGAGCGATCTGCCCCGTAATGGGTAACAAAGGTATGTGTAATTGAAAGGCAAGGTGACGTTATGGGAACAGTAGTTGTAGGAGCAATTGTGGCAGGTATTGTTGCACTTATTGTCCGTAACATGGTGAAGGACAAGAAAGCTGGAAAGTCCCTTCAGTGTGGAGGCGATTGCAGCCACTGCGGAGGACATTGCCATTAAGTAACGAGATAAAGGATGGGACAGCCTATGCAGCAAGGAAATATGCAGAAAGAGGCGATCCTGAACAGACTCAGACAGCGGGGCTGCAGGATCACAAAGCAGCGGATGCTGCTGCTTGATATCATACTGGACGAGGAGTGTTCCAGCTGTAAAGAGATCTACTACAAAGCATCGAAGATCGATCCGAGCATCGGCTCGGCAACGGTTTACCGTATGATCAACATGCTTGAGGAGATCGGCGCAATCAGCCGCCGCAACATGTACAAAGTTTCCTGTACCGAAAACGGGGCTGAGGCGATGGATGAGCCGTTAAGCGTAAAGCATGCATGTACGATCGAGTTTGACGACAATTCAAGCATTGTGCTTTCTCAGAAAGCATGGAATCAGATCATTCAGGCAGGGCTTTCCGTGTGTGGATACAAGAAGGAACAGGCTATCCGAAGCATCACTCCAGCGTAACTTGATCATTTTTGTTAAAAATCACTAAGGTTTAATGATAAATTTTATCAATAAAACAGTGGAAATTGTGACACATATTCTTTATAATAAAGGGCAGGCAAAAAACGAGCGTTTTTGCTTGCCTTTTCCGTTTGAAACAATATAAAATCAATGTTGAAAGTGTTTGACGAGATTTGATTGAATGTTTGAAAGGGAAAAGGAACTGAGAAAAATTACAAACGTCTAATACAGGAGGATACTATCATGAGTTTTAAGGATTTTGATTACAAAAAGGGCGGTATTTTTGCAGCAGGTGTTCTTTTCGGAACCGCTGGTATCAAGGCACTTTCCAGCAAGGACGCTAAGAATGTATATACAAAGGCAACCGCAGCCGTACTTCGCGCAAAGGATTGCGTATTAAATGTTGTTTCCAATATGCAGGAGAATGCACAGGATATCTACGCTGGTGCTAAACAGATCAACGACGACCGTGCCGCAGCAGAGGAAGCTGCAGAGGCAGAGGGACAGGAAGAAGCAGAAGAGACAGCAGCAGAAACTGAGACAGAAGAGAAGGCTGAATAATCGAAATCATTATAGAAGAGAAGGCTGACGAGGAATAATGAAATTTAAGATAAAGCATGAAATAAAAGGCAGAATCCGTGCCCGCGTTCTCATGAAGCACATGACGGCAAAGGAAGCGGATCTGTTAGAATATGCTCTGTCTCAGAAGAAAGGGATCACTTCAGTGCGTGTCAATGAGCGTACCGCTGATGTGGTCCTTTGCTATCAGACCGACAGAGCAACGGTTCTTTCCTATTTAAGAAAGTGCCATCTTGATGAGATTGAGGCGCCGGAATCCTATCTGGCACATTCCGGCAGAGAACTCAATAATGAGTATTGGGACAAGCTTGTGAGCACTGTTGTTTGGCGCTACACAAAGAAGCTGTTCTTACCGGCTCCGATTCGCACCAGCATTACCATGGTAAATGCAGTTCCGTATATCTGGAAGGGCATCAAGACACTCGCAAAGGGTAAGCTTGAAGTTCCAGTACTCGATGCAACAGCAATTTCCATCTCCATTGCAAGAGGTGATGTGGGAACTGCAAGCTCTGTTATGTTCTTACTGGGAATCGGTGAGATCTTAGAGGAGTGGACACACAAAAAGTCTGTCGGCGATCTGGCAAGAAGCATGTCCTTAAATGTATCTAAGGTATGGATGCATGCAGGCGATCAGGAAGTTTTAGTTGACGCATCTACAATCAAAGAAGGCGACGATATTGTTGTCCATATGGGCAATGTCATCCCGTTTGATGGTACCGTTTCTGCTGGTGAGGGTATGGTAAATCAGGCTTCCATGACAGGTGAGTCTGCACCAGTCAGAAAGTATGCTGGCACAACCGTATATGCTGGTACCGTTCTCGAGGAGGGCGAGCTGACCATTACCGTTAAGAAGCTTGGCGGTGCAAGCCGTTATGAGCAGATCGTTGTCATGATCGAGGAGTCCGAAAAGCTGAAGTCCTCTGTGGAAAGTAAGGCAGAGCGTCTTGCAGATAAGCTCGTTCCGTACACCTTCCTGACGACTGGACTGACTTACCTGTTTACACGAAATCTGACAAAGGCAACATCTGTACTGATGGTTGATTTCTGCTGTGCATTGAAGCTTTCCATGCCGATCGCCGTTCTTTCTGCGATTAAAGAGGCAAGAGGCCGCAATGTCAACGTAAAGGGCGGTAAGTTCTTAGAGAGCATCGCCGAGGCAGATACCATCGTATTTGATAAGACTGGTACGCTGACAAAGGCAGAGCCGACTGTTGTAAAGGTCGTTTCCTTTAATGGTGAGTCCGAGGATGAACTGCTTCGTACCGCAGCCTGCTTAGAGGAGCATTTTCCTCACTCTATGGCAAAGGCTGTTGTTGACGCGGCAAAGAAGAGAGGCCTTGACCATGAGGAGAAGCATTCCAAGGTTGAGTATATCGTCGCACACGGTATTTCCACTCAGCTTGAGGGCAAGAAGACCATCATCGGAAGTCATCACTTTGTATTTGAGGATGAGGCATGTCACATCCCGGAGGGCAAGGAGGAACTATTTGAGAACCTTCCATTAAAGTATTCTCATCTGTATCTGGCAATCGAGGGCGAGTTAGCAGCCGTTATCTGTATCGAAGATCCGCTTCGTGAGGAGGCAGCAGATGCCATCCGCGCATTAAAGGAGTGTGGTATTTCTAAGGTTGTCATGATGACCGGTGACAGCGACCGTACCGCAAGAGCCATCGCAGCAAGAGTTGGTGTTGACCAGTATTTCTCTGAGGTACTGCCAGAAGATAAGGCACGCTTCGTAGAGGAAGAAAAGGCAGCAGGACGCAAGGTCATCATGGT
>CAVCXB010000108.1:0-9967 GCA_963605535.1 Wujia chipingensis | reverse complement strand
TCAAATACAACATCCCTAAGAGGAAGGTATTCATTAATCTGAAAATCCTCCATACGGTCCTCTCTTTCTTAAAATAGTAAAGAATCTTTTGCAAAATGTGCAAAATAAATTAATAAATTTTTGTTTTCTGCAAGACATGATGCGTCAATGGTTACTGACTGGTTACCAGCGATTTATTGGTGTCTCCTCGCGCACGCAATACAGATCGGTCACATAGACGAGCGGAATCTGCCCCCAATCTAACAGTGCCTCTTTCGCGCGAAGTGCCATCTCATAGTTGTCAAACAGTCCAAACACGGTTGGGCCACTTCCGCTCATAAGCGATACCATCGCACCATTTTCCATCAAACGCTCTTTGATTTCTCCAATGATTGGATAGGCCGGAATCGTTACGCCCTCGAGCACGTTTCCCATGTATGGAATCATGCCGTGCAGATCCTGGCGACAGATCGCATCTGCCAGCCCATAGATATCTGGATGTCTGGTGTTCTCATCCAGGCGCAGGTTTTCATAGACAAATCGTGTGGAAACGGAGATCGCAGGCTTTGCGATGACAACGTAACACGGTGGGCAGGACGGCAATCTGGTAAGATCCTCTCCGATGCCCTCTGCCAGCGCGGTTCCTCTTATCAAACAGTACGGAACGTCTGCGCCAAGCTTTACGCCAAACTCCATTAACTCTTCCAATGTGTAATCCATATGAAAAATTCGATTCATCGCATACAATACTGCTGCTGCATCTGCACTGCCGCCTGCCATACCGGCTGCTACCGGAATGCGCTTTTGCAGGCTGATGTTGACACCGCCTCTGATTGGCTGCTTGTCAATCATCAGACGCGCTGCCTTGTATGCAATGTTATTCTCATTTACCGGAAGGAAATGCAGGTTGCTGGAGATGCGAATCTCCGGCTCGGGTATGCGGTAAACCGTGACACGGTCAAACATGCGAATGGTCTGCATGATCATACGCACCTCATGATATCCGTCTTCGCGTCTTCTGACAACATCCAGACCAAGATTGATTTTCGCCATTGCTCTTAACTGCATTAAATCCATATTTTTCTTATCACCCTTCTCAAACTTTGTACAGGCTGTTTACAGGTTTTGTGTTGTTTTGTTTCTACTTTGTATATGGCTTGTACTTTGTATACATTATTATAGTCAAAAAAAGACTTCTTTGCAAGTCCTATTGCCAAAAAGTCTTTTTGGAGGATTATAAAGAATTACGCATCACTTCAAGGAGACCTTCCGGTGCATCCTCCATCTTACCGGCATCGCACAGGGCGGCTATCTTCGGATCAAGCGGTAGGTAATCAATTACAGAAATACCATGCTCGGCTGCTACCTTCTCGATGCTGCTGGTTCCAAACAGGAAATGCTTCTTTCCACAGTCTGGACATACAAAGTAAGACATGTTCTCGACGATTCCAAGTACCGGAACGTGCATCATCTCTGCCATCTTTACTGCCTTAGTTACGATCATGGATACTAACTCCTGAGGAGAGGTAACGATGACGATTCCGGCAAGCGGCAGGGACTGGAATACGGTCAGAGCAACATCGCCTGTTCCCGGCGGCATATCGACAAACATGTAATCAACATCGCCCCAGCAAACCTCAGTCCAAAACTGAGATACGGTTCCAGAGATGATCGGTCCTCTCCAGACAACTGGATCGGTCTCATCCTCCAGAAGAAGATTTAAGGACATAACTTTGATGCCCTTTTCAGTTACTTCTGGCAAAAGTCCATTGTCCTCTGCTACGGCATGTTCCTTTAAACCAAATGCGGTCGGAATGGATGGACCTGTGATATCGGCATCCATGATCGCAGTCTTATAACCTTTGCGGTTCATTGCAACTGCAAGAAGGGAAGTCACCATAGACTTTCCTACACCACCCTTACCACTGACAACACCAATTACTTTCTTTACATGGCTGTGTGCATTTTCCTTTGCCTGCATGCTCTGTGGTCCAGCAGACTTTTGGCTGCATCCCTCGCAGGAGTTTTTTCCACAAGTGCCTTTGCTACTGCATTCACTCATTTTGCTTTCCTCTTTTCTACCTTGATCATTCATGCTATCTCATTGGCAGACTTCGCCGCATTGATTTTTCGCTGCTCAGTCTGCCAATAAAACAGTTTTTCCCAACTATTATACCAAACATCCCATAAATTGCAATGCTACTATTTTTCATAGCCACCGTTCACGCATTCCGTGAACGGTATCTTATTACAATTGATATCTTGCGTACTCGCCCTCATCAAAGCTCTTCCAGATAAACAAGCCATTTTCAAGGGTCATGTAGCCATTTTTGCTTCCGTTCTTTGGAATGGAAACGGAGCCTGGATTAAAGAACAGACCGCCATCGGTTGGCTCTGTGATCGGAATATGTGTGTGACCTGATAAAACAACATCTTCTTTTCGAAGCGGTGGAAAGCTTTCATTTTTTCTGAAATCCTTTCCATATACATGACCATGTGTCAGGTAGATCACACGATCGCCCTCTATAATCCAGCTATAATCTGCCAGAATTGGGAAATGTAACAACCACTGATCGACATCTGCATCACAATTTCCTCTGACACAAAGGATGCGATCACTGATTGGATTTAACAGATCGCAAACACGCTGCGGATCATACTCCTTTGGAAGTGCATTTCGTGGGCCATGGTACAAAATATCACCTAACAGAATCATTCTGTCTGCCTTTTCGTTTTCATATGCTTCCATCAAACGGCTGCACCAGTAAGCAGAGCCGTGAATGTCTGATGCGATTAATAATTTCATATGTTTATTGTCCTTTCTTTAAGTGAAGTGTTGAAATTTCCTGTAAATTTTCTTATAATATGATATTGAACTTATTATACCACATTATGAAGGGAGTTACACTATGCGCATCCGCACATTTTTTGAAAAAGCGGCTGTCTGTATGCTGTCAACAGCAGTTCTTTTCTCTCCAGTCTCCGTTTTTGGCGCTGATATACCCGTAGAATCCAGTTCTGTTGAAGTCCAAGACACACAATCTGAAACAGAATCTGTCCCAGAAACACAGGAAACGGTTTCAGAAGACCTCTACGGAGTCGAAGCCTACGCGAACCTTGAAGCACTCTATCAAAATTTTCCGCAGCGAATCAATGAGGAAAACAATCGTTCCGAAAACGTAACCAATGCTGGACTGTGGATTCAATCTCAGCTTGAAAGCTATGGCTATGAGGTTTCCACCCATGAATTTACTCATTTTGATTTCACCGGAACCAACTACTTTGTCACAAAACCAGGTAATTCTGAAAAAACAATCGTGATCGGCGCACACTATGACAGCATGCCGACTGCCGGTGTGGACGATAACGGCTCTGGTGTTTCTGTGCTTCTTGAACTGGCTCATCGCTTTCATGATCTTGAGACACCATGCACACTCCAGTTTGTATTTTTTGATACCGAGGAGTATGGTGCCTATGCCGGTTCCAGCTGCTTTGTCTACACCTATCTGATTCCAAACAACTTACTTGACAATGTGCTGTGCTGTATCAATCTGGATTCCATCGGAGGCGGCGACCGTCTCTACGGCTACGGCGGCGAATATAATGAGGACGGCGAGTTAACACGCGAATGGGTCTACGATGAGGCAAATCTGATTGCCGATGACCTTGGACTTGATCTGTACACTCTGCCTGAGCAGGTTGAAGAATTCCAGTCTCCGACAAGACTTCTCGGAAGCGACAGCTACTACTTTGCAAAAGAAGGCATTCCATATTTATATATGGAAGCAAGTCTTTGGTGCAACGATGACGGAACTGGCGGCAACGATGAGACCCACCTGACCTGCCATTATCAGACAGCCGACGAAGCATTTGCTTCCACAGGCGGTCAGATCATGCACACCGAGTTTGACGATCTGGCTCGTTTAAATGAACTTCTTCCGGGCCGCGTCCAGAAAAATCTTCATGATGCAAGTGCAATCGTAACTGGAATGCTTCTTGATATCTCGCCAAATACCGAGGCTGGTATTGCTGCCGGTAAGGCTGCTGCAAGCGCAGCTGCGCAGGAGGAGTCCACAGACGCTGAGGCCGTTTCCGAAAATAGTTCTAGTGAATCCGTTGAATCCAATACCGACAACGTTACCGAAAGCAACTCTTCTGAAGAAAAATCCATTGAAGGCGAAAGCGCTAATGGTTCCCTTGACGAGCCAAACGAAAGCACAGCGCCAGTCATCGAGAGCGATCACAAATTTATGACCGGACTGTTTGCTGCCACTGCGATTGTCTTGATCTTATTTGTTGTTTTCCTTCTGACTGCCGCCCTTACCGCCAACAGCAGACGCCGTAAGCGTATCCGTCGTTTCGGAGAAGATTACAAAAAGAGAAAGCGTTAATTTTCACTATTTCTTTAAAAGGCACCTGCCAAGCTACCGATAAAGTGGTTTGGTTAGGTGCCCTTTGCATAACTAAATCCCCGCAAAAGTTTCTTTATACTTTGAACTTTTAGTTAAACTACCGGGATCGCATCACTTTCCGTATATTTTCACCTGCGACAGCGCCGGGAACGGTGACGGATCATCCGCCTTAATCAGTTCCTCGAGCTGCACCCAACGAACCGTCTTCGGCGGGAACGTAAACTCCTGTCCCTCATCCGTCTTTACAAGGTCACACACCATTGTGGTATCATCGGAGAAGCGCACCGTTGCCTGCGTCCACCAAGCATCGTGCGGGAAATCCGCGCGTGTATAAATCTCGATGCGATCAGCAGTCACTTCTCTTCCGAAATCAATGCAAATCGTTGCCTTCGGATTCTGATTGATGCCCCAGGAGCCATATGGCCAGAAGCCATGCGAATGATTTGCGGTCACCCCATCAATTGCGTTGCGTGCTGCAAAAACGGACTCGCCACGTGTCTCCACATTTGCGGTCGCATGCGGGTAGCAATTGGTGTCACCATGCTGATCCATCACATTAACAGCCAGATTGCGGTAAGTATCATACTCCCACTCTCTTGCCTTTCGCGCCGTAATCAGATGACTCTCGCCAGAAAAGATCTTCGGAGAATAGCACACCTTCTTCTCGCCAAACGGAATCTCATAGGAAACCTCTCCTGTCACATAGACAAGCGCCTCTCCGAGTGCATCATCCGCCTTAAATACATAAAATGCCGGAGTTTCATCCGCCTTAAACACAATGCGGTCGCCCTCCTCATAGGTGTGGGACAGAGGTAAATTTACCTCCTTTGCCCCAGACGCCTCTGCAATAACACTTCCATCCTTCTTTACTGCCTGTACTGTGATCATAACTGATTTACCCATACCTCCATTTCGCCCTCGCCGCGGTTTGCCCACGCATAATAAGGGATCAGACGAAGTTCCTTTTCTTCATATACTGGCTTCTGCCATGTCTGATACAATCCATTCTCTACGGTAACTGGCTTCTTTGCTTTTGCGTTCACACGCAGCATTACCATCGGGAAGCCAAGCTCACTTGTCTCTTCCTCAGTAAATACGGCATCTGGCTTAATACGAACAAGTGGAAGTCCCTTGCCATTATCAGCCTCCTCCAGACAATAGACAACCGGCCCTCTCATGACGGCAACCTTGCCCTCGTCCTGACGAACTCTGCTGTCTGCCTGAAGTACCTTTACCTTCATCGCAAAGCGAAGCTTTAACAGATCTTCCTTCTTCCACTCGCCTGTTACATACAGATAACCAGCCTCCATGCGACACTCCTTGCCAACAGCGCCTTCCAGCTCAAAGTCCTCACCGCACCAGCCTGGGATACGAAGCGCTACGGTCATGGTTACCGGCTGATCACTCTCTACCTTCAGAGTGACATCGCCGTTCCACGGGAATCCAGAGGTGATCACAACACTCGTCTTCTGTCCATTTACTTCCTTCTCAACAGTACCACCTGCATACAGATGTACCCACAGTGTATCCTCATTTTCGGTGTACGCATAAGAACCGATGGAGCTAATTACACGTGCCAGGTTTGGCGGACAGCAAGCGCAGCCAAACCACTTCTGACGAACTGGCTTTACGTGCTGCTTGCCCGGATCCTCACGGCAGCTTCTCGGATTGACCGAAAGCGGATTTACATAGAAGAAGCTCTTTCCGTCGAGTGCCATACCACTCAGCACGCCATTGTGAAGTGCAAGCTCCATGACATCAGCATACTTGGAATCCGGATTCATCTCAAGCATACGACGTGCAAAGAAAACAAGACCGATCGATGCACAAGTCTCTGCGTAGTTCGTATCATTTGGCATATCATAGTCAAATGTGAATGCCTCACCGTGATGGGTCTGTCCGATTCCGCCCGTTACATACATCTGCTTTGTCGTGATGTTGTTCCATAAAGTCTCACAAGCCTGATACAAAGACTCATCGCCTGTCAGTCTGGCAACGTCTGCCATACCAGAATACAGATAAACGGCACGAACTGCATGGCCCATTGCTACGGTCTGCTCTCTTACCGGCAGGTGTGCCTGATAATACTGATAGCGAATCTTCGTTTTTTTCTCGCGCTCCGGCACATTACCTTCGCTGTCGAAATAGTACGGCTGGGTACCGCGCTGGTTGACAAAATATTCAGCCAGTTTCTTGTACTTTTCCTCGCCAGTCACCTCGTACAGACGAACCAGTGCCATCTCTGCGATTTCATGACCCGGATAGCCCTTGCACTTGCCTTCCTCTGTGCCAAAATAAGAAGCGATAAAATCAGCAAAACGCATTGCAGCTTTTAACAGCTTGTCCTTGCCAGTTGCCTGATAGTAAGCAACAGCGCCCTCGGTCAGATGGCCGAAGCAGTACAGCTCATGATGATCCTTTAAGTTTGTGAACATCTTATCCATACCGTTGATGATGTAATAGGTATCCAGATAGCCATTTTCCAGCTGAGCAGCGCACACGATATCAATCGCACCGTCTGCGATTTTCTCAAGTTCTGGATCTGGATGCTGAGTCAATGAGTAAGCAACCGCCTCGATCCACTTGGAAAAATCACTATCCTGGAAGACAAAGCCATAAAACTTGTCATCATCTGGATTTCTCGGATCATCTGGAAGTGCCTCAAAGCCGCGAAATGTATAAACTGGCTCTTGATAGCTGCTTCCCTGCTCTCTCTTTTCTTTGTTCATCTTACCTGCTACCTTAAAATTATGCATACAGTAGCTTGGTGCTGCCTCTGGTACTCGATCGTTTAAGGTCTCCCACTGATACGGGATTACTTCCTTTCTTACCAGTTCCATCTCTGGCTTCCAGAATCCATCCTCTAACTGGATTCGCTTTAAGCGGATCGGTTTGCTGAACTTCTTGCTGTCCATTTTCAATATCCTCCCTTTCTGCATCCTGCATTCTCTATTCCAGTCCTGCCTTGTGCCGCGCCTCATGCACCTGTGCTTCCTGCTCGGCCTGTAACTGGAACATATAATCTAAGTTAAAATTCGCATTGCCATCGCCAATCTTACTTGATTCGGCAATCGCTCTGGAATATTTACTCCACGGATAAGTTGTAATGATATCAAAATAATCGGTCACCCGGACTCCACCAAGGCGATAGTCGGTCACCAGCGTTTCCATATTAAAATCAACGATTCTTGCTCCCTTGAAATCTTTCTTGATCGTAACCTTCGCCATGCCACCAAGAAGTGTTGCCTCTTTTCGCTGCAGGGACTGGAAGTTTCCAAGCGAGTAGTAAATCAGCATTTTGCCGCCGTCCGGACGGTCTATGTAATCAATCGGCTCCACGACATGCGGGTGCGTTCCAATTACCAGATCAACACCCTGCGCTGCCAAGAAAGTTGCCTGCTCAGCCTGTGAATCATCGGTTCCCAGATTGTACTCAGTACCCCAGTGTGGGAAGACAATGACAAAATCAGATGCCTCTTTTGTTCGCTGAATCAATGTTGCCAGACGATCATAGTCAAGCATATCGACCAGATACTGACCATCCGCATCGTAATCACCCTTACAATTTAAAATATCGGTGTAATTGATCATACCGATGCGAATGCCATTTCTCTCGATGACGTGAATCTCGTCTCTTGTCTCCCAGCTGTCATGAATGCCAAGAAGCGTCAGCTGCGGATAGTTGGTTCGAAAGAAATTGACCATATATAGGCTGCCGACTTTTCCAATATCGAGCACATGATTGGTTGCTGCCAATACCACATCAAATCCTGCATTTGCGATAGCCGCTGCCACCTCGGTGCGAACATTGAAACACGGATAATCACGGATGCCCCACTCGTCGCCACCAATGACGCACTCCTGATTGATCACCGCCAAATCGGCTGCCTGCACGATATCTTTTACATATGCAAAGTTATAATCGTAATTGTAGCTGCCGTCCGGCTGCCAGCCACTCATTGACACATCATAGTGCATCAGATTGTCACCTACCGCCACCAGACTAACATACGATGGTTCTTCAGATTTCACATCTCCGATCACAACACTTCCCGCTGGTGTAACAGCCGAAGCGGATGAAGTTTCCATGCTGCTTTCTTCGGTACACGTTTGTGTTTCTTCTATTTGTGTTTCTTCTATATTATTGGTATTGTTCTGATCGCTGCCCCTCTCCTCTTCGCTTTCAAACACCGATTCACTGCTTAGCTCTGATTCATTGCTTGTCTGCGATTCGCTGCTTAGCTCTGATTCATTGCTTGTCTGCGATTCGCTCTCAGGCTGTGATCCCTTTTGATATGCATGTGCCCACTTTGAATCTGCGCTTACGCTTTCTAACATCTGCGGAAGCTGTGCATTTTCTGCATGCATTTTCGCATGATAGAGTCGGTCCATAAAGAAAATAATTCCTCCCACACCGACTACAATTACAATTGCTACAATAAGCCACGAAGTTATCAGCCACTGAAAACGGACCTTCTTTCGTTCTTCTCTCTTACCTGCCACTTTTCTTTCCTGCTTACAAATACTTTCTAATTATAATAATGCGATGGCCGCGAGCTCTCGATCATTGAATGACCGAGAGCTCTCCCCCATTTTTTAAGTATTACAGACCAAATGCCTCTGCCATGCGGTCGTATTCCTCATCACTGATGACAACAACACTTCCATGGCGCTTCATGGTCTTGCCCATATCAAACTCAGAATCGTCAAGAGGCTTGAAATCCATTGTCTTTAAGCTATCGCACACAAGCGGAAGATAGCCCTTGTGAGTGGCAAAACGATCGACGATCAGACACCACTTCTTCTGCTCCTCCAGATAGTAGATCTCCGGTCCCTCTACGCCGTAAATGGCTTCGAGATTCGGAACAGACACATCCTTGAAGGACTCCTTCTTTAAATCTGGTGCCGCATCGGTACGGATGTTCTTTGTAGTCTCATCCTTTGAGAAACGATAATACAGGCCATCATCGTATACCATTGTGGAATCGATAACGTGATTTTCCTTTTCCAAATAAATCTCAGCCTTTGAAAACTCATGGAAATCCTTTGTTCTGGCCGCATAGATGCGCTGCTTTGGCTCTGCATCGCCCGGCAGTTTTACCATAGATGCCCAGAATACCAGATAATTTTCCTGCTCTCTGTCATAGATGGCTTCCGGTGCCCATGCGCATCCTGCCTCTGGCACTGCCACCTCGACTAACACTAGATCGCTCCAGTGAATGAGGTCCTTTGACTCCATTATTGCTAACTTTCGACTGCCTGTGGTGACTGCTACATCCCAGCCCTTTCCAGCTGCAATGCAAAGATCCGTAGCGATGATTACAAAACCACTGCCGTCTTCCTTGCGAATGAAAAACGGATCACGAAGGCCGCCCTCGCCGATCGTAGAACAAATGACTGGCTTTCCATCGTGCAGATCATTCCAGTGAAGACCATCCTTACTCAGTGAAAAGTAGATCTGCTCGCCCTGCGGCTGTTCCCCGATAAAATGCGTAAATAAGTATGCCATTTTTTCCCTTACCCTTCCTATAATGTCAAGCCCTAAATCATTGATTTTTCAGGCTTTTCTCTAAATA
>CAVCXB010000107.1:0-10157 GCA_963605535.1 Wujia chipingensis | reverse complement strand
TTTATAAAGCGGTAGAATCTATTTTGCCAGATATTTCAACCAATATTTCAGATTCCAAGATGTGCTCACTGCTGATGCAGTCGGTTCTGTATTTGAATTTTGATATGGTTCAGGCGAGAGTTCCTGCGGACGGCACATGGAGCAATGCGATCATGGGCACGAATCAGGAAGTTCTGGCTGTTGATTTTGGGGCGAATAAAAACTATCTGCAATCTACCATCTATGAGTAAAAATTTGATGGGAAAAGAAAGGATTATTCAATTATTATGATGTATGTATTTATCTGCCCCAATTGTAAAGCAACCAGAATGGTTAGTCTGCTTCGAAAATTGGACTGTCCATGTTGTTCATCGCCGATGGCAAATTGTGAGATGGACTATTCGGAATGGGTGAAACTTACATTGGAACAGCGACAGAAGCTGATTGACATGTATCACAATGCAGATAGAGACAAGCTTTGTTTTCTGCGCCCAATGCCGTTTTACGACAGATGGGAACGGAACTATTATATGTAACAAAACGAGGTGATGTATGAAACATTATGATTATATTTTAGTAGGTGCAGGACTTTACTCCGCAGTCATTGCCTGGTATGCAAAGCAGGCTGGAAAGAACTGTCTGGTCTTAGAAAGACGTGACCATATCGGCGGAAACATCTACTGCGAAGAGGTAGAGGGAATCAATGTACACAAATATGGTGCACATATTTTCCATACCAGCAACCGCAAGGTATGGGATTTTGTGAATTCTTTTGTGGAGTTCAATCGCTATACTAACAGCCCGGTAGCCAATTATAAGGGTGAGATTTACAATATGCCATTTAACATGAATACCTTTAGCCGTATGTGGGGGATCAGCACGCCGCAGGAGGCAAAGGCGATCATCGAAAAGCAGAAAGCAGAGATCACAGGCGAGCCAAAGAATCTTGAGGAGCAGGCGATTGCACTTGTTGGCCGCGATATCTATGAGAAGCTGGTAAAAGGCTATACGGAAAAACAGTGGGGCCGTGATTGCAGCGAGCTGCCGAGCTTTATTATCAAGCGTCTTCCGGTGCGTTTTACTTACGATAACAATTACTTTAATGATCTGTATCAGGGAATTCCGATCGGAGGTTACAATAAGCTGATTGAAGCATTGTTTGAGGGCGCTGAGATCCAGACAAGTGTTGATTTCCTTACCGAGAAAGAAAAATGGCTGTCTATGGCAGACAAGGTAATCTATACTGGTGCAATCGACGAGTATTTTGCATATTGCTTTGGAAAGCTTGAGTACCGTACCGTGCGCTTTGAGACAGAGGTGCTGGATACTGATAATTATCAGGGTGTAGCGGTTGTCAATTATACCGACAGAGAAACACCGTATACCCGTGTAATCGAGCATAAGCATTTCGAGTTTGGAACACAGCCAAAGACGGTCATCTCAAAGGAATATTCCACGGACTGGAAGGAAGGCATGGAGCCGTATTATCCGGTGAACAATGAGAAGAACCAGGCACTGTATCAAAAGTATCGCGAAAAGGCAGAGGCACAGGAGAAGGTATTCTTCGGTGGACGCCTTGGCGAGTACAAGTATTATGATATGGACAAGGTCATTGCATCCGCAATGGAAGGCTGGGAAGCATTGAATAACGAATTATTACAACGAAGGGTAGGACAAAAAAATGGGTAAGTATTTTGGAACAGATGGTTTTCGCGGTGAGGCCAATGTAGATTTGACCGTTGAGCATGCATTTGAGGTTGGACATTTTATCGGCTGGTACTTTGGAAAAGAGCATAAGTGCAAGGTCGTAATCGGAAAGGATACCAGACGAAGCAGCTATATGTTTGAGTATGCACTTGTTGCCGGACTGACAGCTTCTGGAGCCGATGCATATTTGCTGCATGTTACCACAACTCCGAGCGTATCTTATGTAGTTCGCACCGAGGATTTCGATTGTGGAATCATGATTTCTGCAAGTCACAATCCATTTTTTGATAACGGAATTAAGTTAATTAATGACAAGGGCGAGAAGATGCAGGAGTCTGTCATCGATGAGATCGAGAAGTATCTGGATGATGATAAGAAGAATGTACCGTATGCAACAAAAGAAAACATCGGATGCACCGTAGATTATGCAGCGGGAAGAAACCGTTATCTGGGTTATCTGATGTCGTTAGCACTTTGCTCTTTTCGCAATATGCGTGTCGGTCTGGACTGTGCAAACGGAAGTGCATGGATGATCGCAAAGAATGTATTTGATGCACTCGGTGCGAAGACTTATGTGATCAATAACGAGCCAGATGGAACCAATATTAATACCAATTGTGGTTCTACTCATATCGAAGGACTGCAGGCACTGGTAAAGGAAAAGCATCTGGATGTTGGATTTGCATTTGATGGTGATGCAGACCGCTGCCTGTGTGTAGATGAGAATGGCGAGGTTGTCGATGGCGATGCCATTCTCTATATTTGCGGTAAGTACTTAAAGAATAAGGGCGAATTGATTGACAATACCGTTGTTACTACGATTATGTCCAATTTTGGTCTGTATAAGGCATTTGACGCAGCTGGTATCTCTTATGAGAAAACAGCAGTTGGTGATAAGTATGTCTATGAGTGTATGAGTGAGAATGGATACCGTCTGGGTGGCGAGCAGTCTGGTCATATCATTTTCAGTAAATATGCGGCAACCGGAGATGGTCTGATCACAGCGATCAAGATGATGGAGGTCATGGTATTAGGTAAGCAGACCTTATCTCAGTTAAGACGTGGCTTTATTGCATATCCTCAGAAGTTGACGAATGTTCGCGTAAAAGATAAGGTAGCAGCAAGAGAGGATGCAGATGTGCAGGCAGCAGTTGCACAGATCACTGAAGCACTTGGCAATAGTGGTCGTATCCTGGTAAGAGAGAGCGGAACCGAGCCGGTGATTCGTGTCATGGTAGAGGCAAGCGATCCGGATGACTGCGAGAAGTATGTAAATCAGGTAGTTGAGGTACTTCGCAAGAACGCACATATAAGAAAGTAAGAAACGCATTTAATCAATCTGGCCGGTACAGACTGGCATAAACGAACAGAAATAAATGCAAAAGAAATAGAAAAAACAAGCAGCAAACAGAGAACCAAAAACCAGTAAAAATACGAAAATGGAGGAATACCGGATGAAGATGCCGATTATTGAGGCTTACTTGGATGACCTGATCAAAAACAGCACGCTCGATGTTCCAGCATGGAACATTGAAGCGGCGAGAAAGGGCGGAAAGTCTGGCTGGAATTACATCGATGGATGCATGATTTTAGCAATGATTGAGACCTGGAAGATTACCGGAGAAAAGAAATACCTTGATTTTGCAGAAGCCTACATTGATCACCGTGTGCAGGAGGATGGCACGATCAAGGGCTATAAGCCAGAGGATTACAACATTGATAATGTCAACGCAGGAAAGACCTTGTTCTTGCTGTACGATATCACCGGCAAGGAGAAGTATCGCAAGGCAATCGATGTGATTTACGGACAGCTTAAAGGTCAGCCAAGAACAAAGGAGGGCAACTTCTGGCACAAGAAGATTTACCCGAACCAGGTTTGGTTAGATGGACTCTACATGGGACAGCCGTTCTATATGGAATATGAAACTCGTTTTAACGACAAAAAGAATTATCCAGATATCTTTAATCAGTTCTTTAATGTTGTAAAGAATATGCGTGATGAAAAGACGGGACTCTATTATCATGCGTATGATTCGTCAAGAGAGATGTTCTGGTGCGATAAGACAACTGGTCTGTCTAAGAACTTTTGGCTGCGTGCGCTCGGTTGGTATTCGATGGCACTGCTTGATACACTGACAAAGGCAGACAATACCTATCAGCCAGATTATGACCGCTTAAAGCAGGTATTTGTTGATCTGATGAAATCCATGGCGAAGTTTCAGGATGAGAGTGGTATGTGGTATCAGGTAGTCAACATGGGCGGCCGCGAGAAGAATTATTTAGAGACGAGTGGAAGCGCGATCATGGCATACTCTATGCTTAAGGGTGTACGTCTTGGCTTTTTGCCAGAGCATTTCCAAGAATATGGCAAAAAAGCATTTTACGGCATCTGTGAGCGCTATTTAAAGGAAAAGGATGGTCGTTTGAGTCTTGGCGGAATCTGTCTGGTAGCAGGCCTTGGCGGACCGCAGATGCGCGATGGTACCTATGAGTATTATATGTCGGAACCAGTTGTGGAGGATGATGCAAAGGGCGTTGGTCCGTTCCTGTTAGCGTATACAGAAATTCGCAAACTGGATGACTAAGAAACATCTGTTTCCAATATCGGGATGAGTATCGAATTGTGAGAAAGCAAATATAATGATTGTAAGCGGGAAAAGTGGCGCAAAGAAGGATTTATCTATCTGGTATTTTTCTATTGACAAAACCGCGGATGTTTATTATCATAAATTAGAAATAAAAAAATAGAAAAGGACGGTAAATAGACAAAAGAAAAAGGGGTATTTGCCGAGTGGAAGGTTTTTATGAACGACAATGAAGTAATGATTGCGAATGAAGACAAAGACGAAGTAACCATCGACTTTCTAGAAATTTTTCATGCAATCGCAAAAAGATGGTACATTGTACTGTTAGTAACCGTTGTATTAGGTGTCGTATTGGGAGCATACGGACAGTTTGTTGTAAGTGATGCCTATCAGTCAGAGGCATCAATGTGTATTATTGATAGCAATAAAGAAGTGTCAATGTCTGATCTGCAGTTAAGTTCTGCTCTTACAAATGACTATGAAGGAATTATTAAGAGCCGTGTTGTTCTTACAAAAGTAATAGCTAATCTGAAGTTAAATATCGAGTACAAAGAACTGTATGATATGGTTTCGGTAGAGAACCCAGATAGTACTAGAATTATTAAAATAAGAGTCGTTTCACCAGATCAGAGAGCGGCAGTTGATATTGCAAATGAGGTGCTTAAGGTAAGTATTGAACAGATTCCACAGGTATTAGGAAGTGCAGATCCGACGGTACTTGATCAGGCTGAAATCGAATTTACAGAGAATACACGCCATTCTGTTCTCTTTTATGCAGTAATTGGAGCAGTAATTGGATTATTTTTATCCTGTGGTATCATTGCACTGCTTGTAATCACCAATACAGCTGTAAAAACAGATGAGGATGTTCAGAAGTGTACTGGTTTGTCTGTATTAGGTGCAATTCCGGATTACAAAAATGGAAAAAAGCAGAAAAAGATTTTGTGGCCAGAGGATCTGTCGTTCACTGCATCTGAGTCCATTTATCAGCTGCGTACTGGAATCCTTTATAGCAGCAAGGATGTAAAGACAATTGCCATTACCAGTGCATACGAGAATCAGGGTAAGTCATTTGTATCATTCCATTTGGCATATAGCTTATCTCAGGTAGGAAAGAAGGTACTTCTTGTCGATACCGATATGAGAAAGTCTGTACTGCAGAGACGTCTGGGATTAGACGGAATTAAGTTAGGTCTTTCTGAGTATCTTTCCGGAAATGCCGAGATTGGTCAGATTATTTACGATGTAGGAATTCCGAACCTGCATGTTCTGTTTAGTGGAAAGCTAGTGCCGAACGCATCCGCTTTGTTATCAGCAAAATGGTTAGAGAACCTTTGTGAAGAAGTTAGAGATTCCTATGACTATATTATCTTTGATACCCCGCCAATTTGTGTAGTAGGTGATGCAGCCATTGTGGCTTCTATGTGTGATGGAGCACTTCTTGTTATTGAAAATGGTGTTACCAAGAAAAAGATTTTGGCACAGATGAAGTCTGAGATGGATAAGGTAGGGGCAAATGTCTTAGGCGTTGTTCAGAACATGGTAGGAAGCAAGAAGGATTCCAGTTACTATGGAAAGAAAAAATATGGCTACTATTATTATGGAAATTCTGATAATAAAAAGAAGTAATCATGTCCGAATACCAGCAGTCTGCCTGCCGTCCACCAGTCCAGCAAACGCAGTATTTTCCTTAGAAAAGCTGGTAGAAATCTGGGCGGATGCCATAAAAAAGGTAGAATGGTAGAAAAAAACTATTGTCAATTTCAAAAAGCCGTGGTAGAATAACACCTGAGATTCAAAGGCAATGACGGAAAGAGTAATACAGAGGGAACATCCAGAGAGAATCGTGTATGGTGGAAGCGATTTATGGGAATCCTGTATGAAGACCATTCCTGAGCTGCGCGCAGAAGAAGTCAATGTGCAATGGAAACCAGATATTGAATTTAATCAATTCGATCAATTCAATTGGTCTGGGGAAATTTGAAACAAGGCTTCGAAGCGTTGCCGTGCTGCTGCGTTATAAGCAAAGAGTGAAAGATAAGGTGGAACCGTGCATTAGCACCCTTAGGTATGTCATATACCTATGGGTGTTTTTTTATTTGAAGCAGACAGAAGAAAGTTTGTTTGTTCCAAGTAAGCTTGTTTTACCTACTGTCACCAATGGAAAACAAATGTCGAAAAGACAAGAAAAAAGAATCGAAAAGAATCGATAAGAAGTAAGAGGAGATCAAAATGGTAAACTTTAAAGAAGATGAAGCGTTAAACACACTGAATCATTCCTGCGCACATCTGATGGCACAGGCAATCCGTCACCTGTATCCACAGGCAAAGTTCTGGGTAGGACCGGTTGTTGCAGAAGGTTTCTACTATGATGTTGATTTTGGCGATCATGCATTCAAGGAAGAGGACATGGCTGCAATCGAGAAGGAAATGAAGAAGATTGCAAAGAGAGGCTTCAAGATTGTCCGCAAGGAGATTTCTAAGGAAGAAGCACTGGAGATGTTCAAGGATGATGAGTACAAGTTGGATCTGATTTCCAACCTAGAAGATGGAACCATTTCCTGCTATGAGCAGGGTGATTTCACCGATCTGTGTCGTGGACCTCACGTTGACAACGTAAAACTTTGCCGTTACTTCAAGCTGTTAAAGCATTCTGGCGCTTACTGGAAGGGTGATAAGAACAACAAGGTTCTGCAGAGAATCTACGGTGTATGTTTCCCAACAGCAGAAGAACTTGAGGAGCACTTAAAACTTCTTGAGGAGGCAAAGGAGAGAGATCACAGAAAGATCGGTAAGGATATGAACCTGTTCATGGTAGACGATCTGGTAGGCCGTGGTCTTCCGATGTTCCTTCCAAAGGGCTATGTCATCTGGCAGGAGTTAGAGAACTACATCAAGGAGAAGGAGAGAAAGCTTGGCTATCTGCATGTAATGACTCCTTGTGTTGGTACTGTAAATCTGTATAAGACCTCCGGTCACTGGGATCATTACAAGGAAAACATGTTCCCGGCAATGGAAGTCGATGGTGAGTCCTTCGTTCTTCGTCCGATGAACTGCCCACACCACATGATGATCTATGCAAACCGTATGCATTCCTACAAGGATCTGCCGATCCGTATCGGTGAGATCGCTCATGACTTCCGTTATGAGTCCAGTGGTACCTTAAAGGGTATCGAGAGAGGACGTCATTTCTGCCAGAACGATGCCCATCTGTTTGTAACACCAGAGCAGATTAAGGATGAGTTCTCCAGAGTTGTTGATCTGATCTTCAGCACTTACAAGGATTTCGGTATTACCGATTATCGCTGCGTTCTGTCTCTTAGAGATCCAGAGAATAAGACAAAGTATCATGATGATGATGAGATGTGGAATAAGGCAGAAAACGCTCTTAGAGACGTTATGAATGACCTTGGAATCGAGTACACTGAGGAGATCGGTGAGGCTGCATTCTACGGCCCGAAGCTGGATGTAAACGTAAAGCCGGCTGTAGGAAATGAGTATACACTGTCTACCTGCCAGCTTGACTTCTGTCTGCCAGCAAAGTTCCAGTTAACTTATATCGACAAGGATGGCGAGAAGAAGACTCCTGTTGTTCTGCATAGAGCAATTCTTGGATCTCTTGATCGTTTCATGGCTTATATCCTTGAGGAGACAAAGGGAAATCTGCCGACATGGCTGGCTCCAGTTCAGGTAAAGGTTATGCCTGTTAAGACCGATAACGAGGAACTGATGGAGTACGCAAGACAGATCTGCGAGAAGCTTGAGGATCGCAATATCCGCGTTGAGCTTGATGACAGAGCAGAGAAGCTTGGTTATCGTATGCGTGAGGGTCAGGTTCAGAAGGTTCCGTATCTGCTTGTAATCGGATTTAACGAGATGGAGAATCAGTCCGTTTCCTACAGACTGCACGGTGAGATGAACACCACAGCTGTTGGACTGGATGAGTTCGTTGAGAAGATCCATGAGGAAATCAAGAACAAGGTAAGATAAGTTAAGATAAGAAAATAGTAAGGTAAGACAAGTTTAGGAATCTGGCGCTTTCATCTCGGCCATTCAATGACCGAGATGAAAGCGCCGCTTGCTTTTTTCAATTCAGTTCGCCCGGTGCGAACGTTATTCTTAAAGGTGTAAGTCCTAAGCACGCCCGTTAGCGGGAAGTGCATAGCCAACAAGGCAAGGGTGTCCATCGTGAGGTGGAATCTGAAGGAAGCCTGCGGCAAACCATCGGTTCGACGGACAGAAATCATGTATAAGGCTGCCAACTCGGATAAGGTCGCTGAATAGACTGAAATCCAATAGCTAACATAGGGTTGGAAGTAGACATGGCGAATAGATGATGGGAAAGATGACGTATTTTAACCGGGGGAGATCCTGCGATTAACTGAACCGCCGGATGCGGAACCGCATGTCCGGTGGACTGAGAGGTCGGCGGCGGAAGCCGCCTCCTACTCGATCTTATCAAATTATTGAGATTAGCGATGCTTGGTCTCACAGTAGATACAGCGATATACTTTGTTTTCCTCGTCAGTCAGATCAAATACATGAGGCAGCTCCTGCTCGATAGAAGTGATGCAGCGCGGATTCTTGCAGTGGATCACGTTTGTGATACGCTTTGGAAGACGAAGAACCTTCTTATCGGAAATCACACCGTCCTTGATGATGTTGACGGTGATCTTGTGATCAATGTAGCCAAGAGCATCCAGATCCAGCAGATCTAAGCTTCCCTCGATCTTGATGATATCCTTGCGACCCATTTTGTTACTCTTTGCATTCTTAATAATCGCAACCTGACAGTCTAAATCCTGAAGATTCAGATAATGGTAGATTTCCATTGATTTTCCAGCCTGGATGTGGTCGAGAACGACACCGTTATTAATACCACTGATATTCAGCATAATATTCCTCCTCAGATCTTTTCTCTCTCTTAGATTTTTTCTGGTGCAAGTCCGAGCAGTGTCAGAATCAATGCCATGCGGACATAGACACCAAACTGAACTTGCTTAAAGTAAGCGGCACGCGGATCACTGTCGACTGCAACGGAAATCTCGTTTACACGTGGAAGCGGATGAAGAACTAACATGTCATCCTTTGCCAGTCCCATCTTTTCCTTTGTCAGAATGTAGCAATCCTTCATGCGGATGTAATCTTCTTCATTGAAGAAACGCTCCTTCTGAACACGTGTCATGTATAGAATGTCAAGATCTGGAAGAACCTCATCCAGATTGGTAACTTCCTTAAATTCAAAGCCCTTTAATACCTCATCGCGGATGTAGCTTGGAACACGCAGCTCCGGCGGGGAGATCAGGACAAATTTTACATTGTGATAGCGAACCAGAGATTCAATCAGAGAATGAACGGTACGACCAAACTTCAGATCACCGCACAGACCGATTGTCATGTTGTCAAGGTGACCCTTTAAGGTACGAATGGTAAACAGGTCGGTCAGTGTCTGGGTCGGATGCTGATGGCCACCGTCACCGGCATTGATTACCGGGATACCGGAGAACATGGAAGCAACCTTCGGAGCACCTTCCTTCGGATGGCGCATTGCGCAGATATCAGCGTAGCAGGATACGACACGGATGGTATCAGCAACGCTCTCGCCCTTGGAAGCCGAGCTATTTTCAGCAGAAGAAAAGCCAATAACAGTACCCCCAAGATTAAGCATTGCAGATTCAAAGCTTAAACGGGTTCGTGTGCTTGGCTCATAGAAAAGTGTGGCGAGACGTTTGCCATCGCATTTGTGTGCATACTTGGCTGGGTTCTGTTTGATGTCACCGGCCAAATCAAGGATATTGGCCAATTCGTCCATGGAAAGATCCAATGGGTTTAATAAGTGTCTCATAGAGAGTAACTCCTTTCCGATTGTATGACTCGTTTGATTCA
>CAVCXB010000106.1:0-10243 GCA_963605535.1 Wujia chipingensis | reverse complement strand
CAAGTACGGTTCCGTGAGAAGTTTGAGGTGAAATTCCTCTTACTTACTCGACTGGATGATACGTGTCTATACTTATACGGTAAAGGAAAATGACCCGGATGACGCATTTATCAGGGAGCAGTATACACTCTTTCAGTCAGAGGCGCAGAAATATCTTTGTTATATCCTGCCGAATTTAAAACCATTTAAGCGCATGATTTTACTTGCAATGCTGTGGGACTTAGAAAAAGGAAAAGAAGTCGTAAGAATGGATGGTGTGTTACATGGGTAAAGAAAAAATTGAAGAGAAAAATAAAACAAAAACAAAGGACACATACACCTTCACTTCTAACGCTTTATGGCACTGGAAGGAGCAGTTTCGGCGTGAGCCGCGCATGGCGGTCTCAGTGCTTGCCCTTTCGGTAATTGCAGTGGTGCTTCCACTCTTAAATGCAAGACTTCCCAAGCAGGTGCTTCGCGGACTGGAGGAGCATCTGGAATTAAAGCAGCTTGTGCTGCAGGTGGGCATACTGATTTTGATTTTGGCAGCAGGCAGCATGGTAAAAAGTGCGCTCGATGCCTACATAAAACGGATGCAGGGACCATTTGAGGATGATTTTAATCTGCGTATGCTCAAGAAAAGACTATATGTAGATTACGACGTGTTAGAAAGCAAGAAATTCAATGATGACGCTCATGCAGTATTTGACTCGCTGTATCGAAATAATTCTGTTTTGCGTGATGGCTCTATGATCTGGCAGCGTTTTTTGACTGCGGCAGCAGGACTTGTCTTATACAGTGCAATTTTAATGAAGCAGAGCATCGTGGCGGTACTTCTCGTGTGGCTACCGGCGCTGTTGATTCTAGGGCTAAAGGAGCGCGCGGCAGCGTATGACAGACAGCTTCGCCCGGAAGCGGACAAGGCAAGCCGAAAAATGAAATATGTGGAGGAGTGCGCTTGCGATCTGGCGGGTGGTAAGGACATTCGCATGTATGATTTGGCTGGATGGCTGCTTACGATTCTTCATAAGGAGCAAACGACAGCGGATGGCTATGTGAAGCGATGGGAGAATGGCTATTTTGCAGTGAATATCTGCGATGCGATTCTTTGTTTTATTCGCGATTTTGGAATTTATCTTTATTTTATCTGGAAAATTGTAAATGGCGATATGGCAGTTTCGGATTTTGTTTGGTATACGGCGATTGCGGCAAGCTGTCAGGAGGCGTGCAGCGCACTTCTTGATAGCAGAGAAAAACTGGGGCGCTTAAGTTTTGACTACTCGCGTCTTCGCCAGTTTCTGTCTTCATGGGAAGAATCTGCTTTTCGTGGAACGAACTACGAAAAGGCAGGCAGTGCGGTTGAGATTCGTCTGGAGCATGTGGGCTTCACTTATCCGGGCAGCACAAAGCCGACCATAAAGGATGTTAATGTTACACTTCGTCCCGGTGAACGAATCGCGCTTGTCGGTTTAAACGGTGCGGGCAAATCAACGCTCGTAAAACTGCTTTGTGGATTGTATCGTCCAACGCAGGGCATGATTTTCATCAATGGAAGACCACAGGAAGAATATACCAAAGAGGAATATTTTTCATTGCTTGCCGTTGTCTTTCAGGATGTAAAGCTTCTTCCGATGACAATTGCTCAAAATGTAGCATCCAATGTTGGCACGCATATTGACCATGAGCGGGTGCGTGAATGCTTAAAGCTTTCTGGACTATGGCAGAAAGTCAGCACTTTCCCCAAAAGAGAGGATACACCGCTTGGCGCAAGCATCCTCGATGGAGGAATTGCACTCTCGGGAGGCGAAAATCAGAAGCTCTGGATGGCTCGTGCGCTCTACAAGGATGCGCCGATGCTTCTGTTGGACGAGCCAACGGCGGCACTCGACCCATTGGCAGAGCAGCAGATTTATCAGAAATATATGGAGATGGTGGAGGGACGCACCTCGGTGTTTATCTCACATCGACTGGCAAGTACCCGCTTCTGTGATCGCATTTTGCTGTTAGAGGGTGGAACGATCATTGAGCAGGGAACACATGATGAGTTGATTCGCCAGAATGGCCGCTATGCGCAGCTGTTTGAGATACAGGGAAAATATTATCGAACAGAAAAAGACTGCACAGACAAAGATGATGCAGAGGAGGTGCACGCATGAAGATGAAAAAGTCACAATTTCGTGAGGATGCGGCAACGTATATCCAGATGATTCACTTTCTAAATGAGTACAATCCGGGCTGGAAGATTATTTTGTTTGGTGTTTTGCTGGAAGGTATCTTCCCATTCATTGCTATTTTCCTGTCCTCAATGCTGTTAGATGCACTTTACGCGGGGCGTTCCATGCAGGAGATGGCACTGCTTGTTCTTGCTGGAACTGGCGCAAGCTTTGTCACAGCGCTTCTTCGTCACCTTGTCACAAAAAAGAAAAATATCATGTGGTGGGGCATGCAGCACCGAATGACAGAACCTGTCATGATAAAAACGATGCAGATGGATTACGAGCAGATTGGAGATGAGCGTGTGCGCACCCTTCGTGCGCGTCAGGATGAGTATCGAAAGCGCGAAAAGGATGTGTTTGAGCGCTTTCTGACGCAGCTTGAAATTCTATTGACAGCGGCGGTACGCATGGTGGCAGCAATGATCACGATTGGCCCGTTTCTTGCAAAGCAGTTTTCGGGGGCAGCGGGAACACAGGAAACGCTATTTCGCATCGCGGCGGTACTTGCATTGCTTGCTGTGTTGTATCGAAATCGCCGCTCTGTATTACAGCAGGGCAAACGACGTTTGGCAATCCACAAAGAGCATGAGGATGAGAACCGCTTAAACAGCTATATGATGAATGAGGTTGTGTTGTCTCAAAAGGCAGGAAAAGATATCCGAATTTTCCATCAGGAGCCGATGATGGAGCATTACGGCGATCAGATGAATGCAAACTGGAGACGCATGACGCTCCAATACGCTCAGAATGATATGCGTCACTTTGGCTTACAGGGAATGCTTTCCTCGTGTGTAGGCGGAATCATTTATCTGTATGTGGCATTCTGTGCATATGGCGGGATGATTACAATCGGAAATGTCGTGCGCTACGCAGGTGCCGTGCAGCAATTTATTCAGGGAATGACCGATTTGTTTGCAGGATGGAGCAGACTGCATCATGACCGAATGCAGATGGATGAATATCTTGAGTATATGGGTCTGCAAAATAAGATGAAAAAGGGTTCCAGACCGGTTCGTTTGGCGGATATGGAAAATCCAGAAGTTGAGTTTGTCCATGTGTCCTTTCGGTATCCAGGGGCAGAGCAGTATGTGCTGCGCGACGTCAATGTAAAGATAAGTGCCAGAGAAAGTACCGCATTTGTTGGGCTGAATGGCTCAGGCAAAACCACATTTATCAAGCTTTTGTGCAGACTGTATGATCCGACTGAGGGACAAATTCTCTTAAATGGAGTGGATATTCGTGAGTACGATGAGGCGCAGTATCGCAAGCTGTTTGCTGTTGTCTTTCAGGACTTTAAAATCTTTTCATTCCGATTTGGAGAGAACATTGCGGCAGGAGAAAAGGTCGATGAGGAGCGTGCGATGGATGCCATTCGCCGCGTGGATTTGATGCGCTTATATAATAAGATGCCAGACGGCTTACATACGATGTTGAATCGGGATTTTTCAGAAACAGGTATGGAAATCTCTGGTGGCGAGGCACAAAAAACGGCGATGGCACGTGCCATCTACAAGGATGCGCCACTTGTTATTCTCGATGAGCCAACGGCGGCGCTTGATCCGATTGCGGAGAGTGAAATTTACAGCGATTTTCACCGAATTGTCCAAGACAAGACGGCGCTGTTTATCTCACATCGTTTGTCTGCGTGCCGATTTTCAAAGGATATCATCGTATTTTGCGACGGCCAGATTGTACAGCAGGGAAATCACGAGATGCTGATCGGCAAGGAAGGGCTGTACCGCCAGATGTGGAATGCACAGGCGCAGTACTATGAATAAAGTGAATCAATAAGCAAAATAAGAAAAGTAAGCAAAATAAGAAAAACGAGAAAAATAAGAGAAAGGAGGCATGGAAGAGAGCGGATATGCCTCCTGTCTGATAAAAAAATAGAATAAAGCGACACAACAAATAAGAAAAATATAGGGGAAACCTATAACAAGCTATTCTGTTTTCAGATTGGACAAAATGCATTTCAATCAGTATCATGAAAGGGACTATCTTATTCGATTCCCAAAAAAGAAAGGCATGGTACGAGGAATGAAAAACAGTATACGGGAAGCACTGGTCAAGTCGCTTCCCATTTTTTTTAGCTACATATGTGTTGCGTTTGGATACGGTCTTTTGATGCAAAAAGCAGGATTTGCCTGGTATTATGCACTATTTACAAGTCTTACCGTGTATACAGGTGCATTTCAGTTTGTGTTAATCACATTTCTAAGCAGTGGAATGTCTATCGTCACGATTGCGCTGACGGCACTTCTCATGAACAGTCGTCAAAGCTTTTACAGTTTGACATTTTTGGAAGATTTCAAGAAGATGGGAAAAGCGAAATGGTACATGATTCATACGATGACCGATGAGACGTATGCAGTAAATTGTACGCTTAGACTGGAAGATCCAAACCGCAGGCAGGTGATGTTCTTTGTCGCATTGCTTTCACGAATTTACTGGATGGTGGGGACGGTACTTGGCAGCATACTCGGTCAGCTGTTTGGTCAGATTCCGGATGGCATTGATTTTTGCATGACGGCATTGTTTGTCATTATTTTTATAGATCAGTGGGAACATGCAAAAAGCCATGCACCGGCATTGATCGGACTTGGAACCGGTGTCATTTGCCTGTTTCTCTTTGGAAAGAGCAAATTTATTTTGCCGGCATTGATTATTGCATCTGGCATTCTGCTTTTGTGGCAGCGAAAAGAGACAAAGGAGGAGACTGCGCAGTGAGAGAGCCAATTGAGATTTTGTTGATTATCATTATGTGTGCAGTCATCACATTCGGACTGCGTGCACTTCCATTTTTTGTCTTTCGCGGGACGCGTACCATGCCTGCGTGGCTTGACCGACTTGGAAAGGCATTGCCGCCGCTCATTATGGCAGTACTTATTGTATATTGCTTAAAAGATTCCACAACCGATCTAGGACACACTGGAATTGCGCAGGCAGCAGGTGTGCTCGCCACGGCAATCAGCTATAAATGGAAGCATAACACGCTGCTTGGCATTGTAGCAGGCACTGCTGTCTATCTTTGTATGCTGGCTATTTGGTAAGTCTTGCAAGGAAAAACGTATAATAAGCACAAAAGCACTGCAAGAACAAAAGCATCAGAAAAACAAGAACAACACAAAAACAGAAGTGCCGCAAGAACAAAAACATCACAAAAACGGAAATAACGCAAAAATAAAAATATCGCTGGCATACGCTTATCAGAAAAATCATAAAAAGAAAATCGCCTTCATATGTTAATAATAGGGCCAGTCGGTCAGGTCAAAACCGACTGAAAGCAGAAAAGCCCAATATCAGCATATGGAGGCGATTATGTTAGAACTTCAAAAAAAACAGATACATATGAGCAGGAGTAGGAATACAGTGGGGGCGCAGATTACGTTTGACGAGGATTTCAATATCCCAGACGCAAAGCCAGATGTGGGCAGCGTACTGTTAAAGCAGGCAGATGCCGTGATGGAGGAACTGCGCCAGCTTTCGGAGAAGGTGATCGTGAAGGGACGGCTGGACTTTGAGATTTTATATGCTGTGGAGGGATCTGGTCGAATGAAAAATTTGTCCGGTGCGCTCGAATTTGAGGAGAGCACAGGGTATCCGAATCTTGAGCCTGGCGATTATGTCCGGTGTCGAACGAAGGTGGAGGACATCAGCATTCGGGTGGTCAATTCGAGAAAGCTTCATATCAGTGCTGTGCTGGGAGTGGAGCTTTTTGCGGCTTCGGCACATCTTGAGGAGGCGGCTCGGTCGCTTTCGGGCGGCGAAGATGTTGCTGTACTCGGAAAAGACATGGAAGTCGTGTCATTGCAATTACAAAAGAAGGATACGTTTCGCATGGAGGAGGATGTGGTCATCGTTCCGGGGAAGCCACTTGCACAGTCACTTTTATGGAAATCGCTCAGTCTTCGGAGCATGGAGTATCAGGTGCAGGAGGACAAAATGTTCATTCAGGCCGAGGCACAGCTGTTTGTGATCTACGAGGCCGGACAGGAGCAGCTTCCGATGCAGTGGATGGAAAAGATGATTTCCTTTACCGGGGAGCTGCCGCTTGCCGGGTGCCGACCAGAGATGATTCCATCCGTGGAACCAGTGCTGATCAAAAAGGATGTCAGCATTCATCCAGATGAAGACGGAGAAAATCGAATCTTCCATGTGGATGCGGTTGTGGAACTTGATATGAAGCTGTATCTCGAAGAGAAGGTGCATTTGCTCTGCGATGCCTATTCCACGACAAAAGAAGTTGACACCAGCTACAAGACAGCGCATCTTGAGACACTTCAGATGAAGAACACAGCGAAGTGCCGTATCACAGAAAAGATTCCATTGCACAGCACGGACACGATGCTTCAGATTTGTCATAGCGAGGGCTTAGTCTCCATCGACCGGGCAGAGATTGTGGCAGAGGGCATCCGAATCGAGGGCGCAGTTTATGTTACCGTACTTTACCTTGCGGCAAATGATGAGCGTCCGATGCAGGCCGCCACAGGTGTGATTCCAGTCAGCCATGTGATCGAGGCAGGCGGAACAAAGCCCGGAAGCTGTTTTACAATCAGTCCGATGCTCGAACAGATCACGACAATGATTGCACCGGGCGGTCAGGGCGAGGTGCGCGCCGTGATCAGCTTTGATACATTTGTGCTTACTGAGCATGAAATCTCTGTACTGGATCAGGTAGAGTTCACTGGAGAGCAGATTGACCCAAACAATTTTCCTGGGATGATCGGTTACATTGTTCAGCCAGGTGATAATCTCTGGTCGATTGCAAAGAAATACCGCATGAGTGTCGAGCGAATTCGCGAGGTAAACCAGAACAATAAGGAATCCGCTGCCTCCGCATCCAGTGCATCAAAAAGTGGGGCGGGAACAGCTGAAAATACAAATGCATCAAAAAGTGGAATGGATGATCTAGGTACGGAACCCGGTCAAAAGCTCCTTCTGGTGCGATGATGGAATTGTGATAGGGAATGGCAGGAACACTTCTTGTTGTATCGCATAACATAATAGTGTAACGCAGCAGGGCGGATACCGCAGGTTGCGCTCGAAACTGCCGGCTGCTTCTGATAGATCTTACCCGGTCCGAAAGGATCGGATACATAGTCAGAAGCAGTTGGCATTGTTTTATTTTAACCGAATCAAGCAAGTAGCGAATGTCCGCTTTGACTATTAAAAAAAGAAGCCGCGACGGACTCCTTTTTATGATCATAAAAATTGAAAAAGCTCTTGCTGACATTAGCCAAACTTTAGAATCTTATGAAATCTTACGAGATAAATTACTGAGCGTTCTCAGCTAAAAACTCATTGATCTTGTCAACCAGATCATCTGGATCAATTCCGTGAACCTCAGCAGCTTCGCCGATGGACTCAGCCTGAGATGCCGGGCAACCAAGGCAATGCATACCAGCAGCCATAAGAATCGGAATAACACCGGTGTTTACCTGAAGCAGCTCACCGATTGTAATATCTTTAGAAACCTGTGTCATATCAAAACCTCCATTAAAAATGCTAAAAATCAGACAAAAATGTCCACTCGATCTCCATTATACTGGTTATCAAATAGAAATGCAAGGGGATATTCGTAATTCGTATCTATTGTGCAAAGCAGTTAGCTACGCTGCACCGACTGCTAAGACATTGTTTTTGTTTGTGCTTTCTATGCTGGCTTCTTGAAGCTGCCCATTCAATCCGTTTTCTTTACCGACATTTTCTAACCAGTATTACAAAAGGGACTTGACAGATTCAAATTGAATTGTATAATTGTATACAATGATACGATTTTATCACGGTAACGTGTCAAAATGGTATACAGGAAAAGCACTGCAGCAGGCATTGCAAAATGAGGAGCGCAACAGAGGAGGAAAACACTATGAAGGCAAACAAGACTATTAACCTGAGCAACAAGACAAATCTGCTTGAGCAGGATCTGTATGAGTACAAGATGCAGGATGTCAGCCAGCCGGAACTGTTTCGGGAGATTTTCCCGTATAATGAGGTTCCGAAGGTATCTTACAACTACCGTCATGTACCAATGGATATGCCGGAACACATTTATATCACCGATACCTCATTCCGTGACGGACAGCAGTCACGTGAGCCATATACCACACAGCAGATGGTTGACCTGTATAAGATGCTTCACCGTCTGGGCGGTCCAAATGGCATTGTACGTCAGACCGAGTTTTTCGTTTATTCAAAAAAAGACCGCGATGCGTTAGAGCGCTGCATGGAGCTTGGCTATAAGTTCCCGGAGATCACGACATGGATTCGTGCAACAAAGAAGGACTTCGAGCTGGTAAAAGATATCGGTATCCGTGAGACAGGTATTCTTGTAAGCTGCTCCGATTACCACATCTTCAAGAAGATGAATCTGACAAGAAAGCAGGCAATGGAAAAATATCTGGGAGTTGTTTCAGACGCGATTGAGGCCGGTCTGAAGCCAAGATGTCACTTCGAGGATATCACAAGAGCGGATTATTATGGTTTTGTTGTTCCATTTGCAACGGAACTGATGAAACTTTCAAAGGACAGCGGTGTGCCGATCAAGATTCGTGCCTGTGACACAATGGGTTACGGAATTTCCTATCCGGGTGTTTCTCTTCCGCGAAGCGTGCCGGGTATCATTTATGGTTTGAAGCATTATGCCGGTGTGCCGAGCGATATGTTAGAGTGGCATGGACATAACGACTTCTATAAGGGTGTTGTTAATGCATCTACCGCATGGCTGTATGGCGCAGGTGCTGTAAACTGTTCCTTACTTGGAATTGGTGAGCGTACCGGAAATGTGCCGCTTGAGGCAATGGTATTTGAGTATGCATCCCTGCGCGGCGGTTTCGACGGTATGAATCCGACCGTGATCACAGAGATTGCCGAGTATCTGGAGAAGGAAACCGGCTATGAGATTCCGCCGATGACTCCATTCGTTGGAAGAAACTTCAACCTGACAAGAGCTGGTATCCATGCCGATGGTATCATGAAGGATCCTGAGATCTACAACATCTTTGATACCGAGCTGATTCTGAACCGTCCGCCGATGGTTGCCATCAGCAACACATCTGGTCTGGCAGGCATCGCCGTATGGATCAACCAGTATTACGGTCTGAAGGGTGTAAATGCCATCGACAAGAAGAACGAGGGTGTTGTAACCATCAAGGAGCTCATTGATCAGGAATACGCAAACGGACGTATCACTGTGATCAGTGAGACGGAGATGATCCGTTACGCAGAGCAGTATGTATTCCACAGAGATGTAGATTACGAGGATAAGTAAAAATTACGTAACAACGCAATAAAGGAGATACGCTATGCAGCAGAGTGGAGATCCGCTTCGCGTTCAGGTGTTTAACACACTTGAGGATGCGATTTTAAACGGAGTCTATAAAGAGGGGGACAGTTTAAATGAACTGAGGCTTTCAAAGAGTCTGGGTGTGAGCCGTACTCCTGTGAGGGAAGCTCTGATGCAGCTGGAACTGGAAGGGCTTGTCAAAAACATCCCCAATAAGGGGGCAGTCGTGGTTGGCGTTTCCGAGCAGGATGTGGAGGATATTTATGAGGTTCGCATCCGAATCGAAGGACTTGCGGCGCGGCTGTGTGCGGAAAAGATCACAGCAGAGGAGTTAGAGGAACTTGAGCAGTGTACGGCACTTCAGGAATATTACCTGAAAAAGCCGGACAGTGCCAAAGAGATGGGCGAATTGGATGGTGAGTTTCACCGAATTATCTTTGCCGCATCGAAGAGCCGTCCGCTCCAGAATGTACTGACGAACTTTCATAATTATATTCGCCGCGCGCGTGCTGTATCAGTCTGCGTGAATGGCAGAGCAGAGGAATCCGTTGCCGAGCATCGTGCAATCTTAGAGGCGATCACAAGGCATGACGGAGAACTGGCGGAAAAGCTGACGGCAGAACATATTAAAAATGCAAGGGATAACATTGCAGATAATATTGCATCAACAGTTCACAGGTTCTGCTAGAACCGAACAAATCGCATGCTTGTTCATCTTCCGAGATTTCCCTCCTTAAAGTGCTTTCTGCACAGAGCAATATATTTG
>CAVCXB010000105.1:0-10454 GCA_963605535.1 Wujia chipingensis | reverse complement strand
GTTGTTCCGATCGTGTTTGCACTTCTATTAAATGAAGTGAAAGGTCGTCGTTTTAAGAAAGTCGTGCAGACAATTGTGTATCTGCCTTACTTCATGTCTTGGGTTATTCTCGGTGGAATTTTCCGTGATATGCTTTCCCCGGGAGAAGGAATCATTAATCAGATCATAACCGCATTTGGCGGAAAATCCATTTTCTTTTTGGGCGACAATCGATATTTTAGAGGTACGATGATTGTGACCGATATCTGGAAAAATTTTGGATACGGGGCGATTGTGTATCTGGCTGCTATTTTGGGCATTGACACGCAGCTGTATGAGGCTGCACAGATTGACGGCGCAAATCGTTGGCAGCAGACTTGGCATGTTACACTTCCGGGCATGAAGATGATCATCGTGCTGATGATGGTACTCAGTCTTGGAAATGTATTAAATGCAGGCTTTGACCAGATTTTCAATATGTACAGCACTTCTGTATACCAGACAGGAGATATCATTGATACGTTTGTATACCGTCTTGGCCTTTTGGATGCGCAGTATGGACCAGCAACGGCTGTGGGCTTGTTTAAATCTGTTATCTCAACACTTTTTATTTCAGTATCGTATTTCCTGGCGTATAAGCTGGCCGATTATCGTATCTTTTAGGAGGAACCGTCATGAAGAAATCAAAAGGGCGTATTGTTTTTGAGGTAATTAATGTAATTGTGCTGTCATTGCTGTCATTTGCCTGCCTGTTTCCGCTGTTAAATATTCTGGCAATGTCTTTTTCAAGCAGTACAGCAGTCGCAGCTGGAAAAGTTTCTATTTTTCCTGTTGACTTTAATTTGTATGCGTATGATTATGTAGTAGGGAAGGCTGATTTCTGGAAAGCATTGCTTCGCTCGGTGGAGCGTGTCGCAATCGGACTTCCGTTAAATATGGTTTTAACAATTATGCTTGCGTACCCGCTGTCAAAGGAATCGACTTCATTTCGCATGAGAACTGTGTATGTATGGATTTTCTTCTTTACAATGCTGTTTTCCGGTGGTCTGATTCCTGGTTATTTGCTGATTCAGAATCTGAAAATGATGGATACGATCTGGGCGTTGGTGCTCCCGGCAGCAGTTCCTGTTTACAATGTAATTTTGATGTTAAATTTCTTCAGAGGAATTCCACACGAATTAGAGGAGGCAGCCGAGATCGACGGAGCAGGACAGTGGCGTATCTGTTTCCAGATCTTTGTACCATGTGCGAAGCCGTCCATTGCGACGTTGACGTTGTTTTCTTTTATCAGTCACTGGAACAGTTGGTTTGATGGATTAATTTTTTCCAATTTCCCGTCAAGCTATCCATTGGCATCATTTTTACAGACCGTTGTTGTACAGCGTGATATGACATTGCTTAGCTTAGAGGACTGGCAGTCCATGTCGATGATTTCGGACCGTACCGTGCGGTGCGCGCAGATCTTTGTTGGAATCATACCGATCATTTTGATTTATCCATTCGCGCAGAAATACTTCGTAAAGGGTATGACGGTAGGTTCTGTAAAGGGATAAAGAAAGATGAAATGACAAAGACGAACGATGAAGGAGACTTGATTGGAATGAGAGCTGAAGATCTGAGAATACAGGCACTGAAAAATCCGCTGGGAATCAATGAAAGTCCGGTGTTTTCCTGGCAACTGGTATCAGATAAAAAAGACGAAAAAAATGAAAGACAGACTGCATATCGGATTCTGGTGTCAGAGAGTGAGGCATCTCTTGCAAATGAAAATGAGACAGGGATGCTCTGGGACAGCGGTGTTGTAAAGGGGAGCCGTTGCTTTGGAATTTTGTATCAGGGCAAAAAGCTGCATTCCGCACAGAAAGCGTATTGGAAAGTGATGGTGTGGAATGGAAAAGATCAGGCATCTGCGTGGAGTGAAGCAGCATCCTTTGAGACAGGCTTACTTGAGCGCGAGGATTGGAAAGGTACTTGGATTGGACAGGGAGAGGATTATGAAAATCAGGAGGCAGCGCCTATTTTTGCAGGTAAATTTGAAGTGACAGATCCTGAGCAAGTAGTATGTGCACGAGCCTATATCAGTGGACTTGGTGTGTTTCTGGCTGATGTGAATGGACAGAAGTTATCGGATGCATTTTTTGAGCCGGGTGAATCAGATGCGACAAAGACTGTTTATTATGTGACATATGACATCACAAAACGATTGGCAACTGGTACAAATTTTCTTACGGTGACGCTGGGAAGTGGTCAGTATACCGGATATACAATCGATCCGGTCATGGTGTATCCGGACGGAACAAGAACAAAATTCGGACGTTATCAGAAAAATGACAGCTGCTTTGTTAAGCCGGGAATCTGTGGCAGAAAGAAGCTGATCGCGCAGGTAGAGTTGACCTTGAAGGATGGAACAAGAAAGATTGTCTGCGCATCCGATGAAAACTGGCTGTGGATCAATGGGCCGACCATTTTCCAGAATTGGTACGGCGGCGAGGATTATGATGCATGTTTGGCAGAAAAGCTGGCTGAAATAAAAAAAGAGCCATCCGAGGAAAACGGTTGGAGCCGAGCAAAAAAAATGCAGCCGCCAAAGGGAATACTGATGGCACGCGAGTGCCCGCCAATTCAGATTGAGGAGCGATTCATAGCAAAGAGCGTAAAAAAGCTGGGTGAAGGTCATTTTCTGGTAGATGTGGGTAAAAATGGCGCTGGATTTGTGGAGCTTGTGCTGCATGGAACGACAAAGGAAAATCGCGGAAATTGGATTTATCTGTACCCGGCGGAAATGACAAATGAGACTGGCGATGGCGTAGACCAGCGGTCGTGCACGCAGAGCTGGAGCGAGAAGTTTGACTGTGTGATTCGCGATTCCTATCGGATGACAGGAAGTGGTGAGGAGCGTTGGCATCCGTCTTTTTGCTATCACGGCTTTCAGTATGTAGAAGTAGTTGGCTTTCCAGGTGAGCTTACACCAGACCAGATCATTTGCTGTCGTCTTGCCGCAGCCAATGAAAAGCATGGCACTTTTGAAACTTCAAATGAGACTTTAAACCGCATCTGCGAAATTACAGACCGCTCGATTTCAAGCAACATGTACTGGAGTTTTACGGATTGCCCGCAGATCGAAAAGCTAGGCTGGATTGAGACCTCACATCTGATGTTTGCGTCTGTTGCGGCAGTGTATGACATTCGCGCATGGATGAAGAAAATCATTCATGATATTTGCGATTCACAGCTCGATAAGGCTCAGGCTGCACTTGAAGGAAATGATGAAGAAGGTTTCGTACCGGGTATCATTCCGGAATTTTATCGCATCGGAGGACTCTATAAGGATCCAAACTGGAATGGCGCGTGTGTCTTCACACCGTGGGCATATTATCAGTATTATGGTGACGAGGCTGTGCTGCGTCAGGCATTTCCGGTGATAGAACGCTATCTGGCTTATCTGGATCGCCAGACGACAAATGGCGTGTTAGAAAATTATGCACAGATGGGGGAATGGGGTGAGTATGGAGAACATACGCCGAATGTGCTGGTTGCCACCTGCGCGTATTACAGGATGCTTGTGATCGCAAAGCAGATTTGTGAAATTTTAAAAGGGCAGAAAGAAAATAAGATAGACACGAAAAATGAAAAAGATAGACAGAAAGGTAAATGCGAAGATAAGAGTGAAGATCAGAAAGTAAAACTGTACGGAGCAAAGGCACAAGCAGTAAGAGAAGCATTCTATCATCATCCGGAGTGCTACGATGAGACAACAGGACAGTTTGGAACAGGCAGTCAGGCAAGCTATGCGATTGCGCTGTTCAGCGGGATGGCAAAGGGTCACGAAGAGCAGGCTGTGAAAGCACTTGTAGAAGCTGTAAAGAAAAATGGCTATCATTTGACTTCGGGAGAGGTAGGCTTAAAGCAGGTATTTTCCTCATTGGCAGAGGCTGGATATAGCGATGTCGTGTATCAGATGGTCATGAATCCGACCGCGCCAAGTTATCGTGTCTTTGCCGATACTGGACTCACCACATTGCCAGAGTATTGGAATTACGAGGAACTTTGGCTGGGCAGTATGGTGCGCTCCCGCAATCATGCGATGATGGGTCATGTGCGCGAGTGGATGACAAGCTTCGTGCTTGGTCTTCGCCCGCAGGCTCCGGGGTGGACAAAAATGCTCGTGACACCGTATGCGGCAGCTGATTTGATGTATGCGAAGGGCAGTGTCATGACTGCGTGGGGCATTGTAAAAGTGTCATGGAAAAAGGAGAATGAAAGCTTTTCTCTTGCAGCATCCATACCGCCGGGAATTACTGCTACTGTGTGCATGCCAAAGGAATACGGCGGTGTACAGTTTGAGGTTGGAAGCGGCGAGTGGAAGTTTGAAGCTAAGGCTGAGAAGTAGATAAAAAATTACTGCTCACTAGAAATTCGTTTGCAGATTTATTTATAAGTTCATTTAAAATTTATTCCAAAACTTATTTAAAAGTCCGTATATGTTCATAAAATAATTGATTTTTTGAACGCATGTGGATATATTATTTTTAAGGGAAAGGAGGCTGAAAATGGAGATGGAAAGTGAACAGGAAAAAAGAAGGAACTTGAACGTATAGGATTAGACAGCTATGATCCGTTTCAGATTGTGGAGATAACAAAGGGACGTGTATATGGCGATGGGCAATGGTTAGCGAGAATGGATCAAAAAGGAATTGATCAGGTTGACAGTATTCTGGCAAAAACACATGGAAAAACAAAAGAAGAACAGGCAAAAGCGTTGCTGGAGTTCATTGATTTGTGGAAGGAGGGACAAGAATGACAAGTAGTGCAAGGGTTACGTCTTCCAAAGGAAATCATCACAAAAGATTCACAAAACAAGTTGTGTTTCTTGTTGACAGGTAAAATAATAAGTGTTATAGTACAGATAGAGCAGAAGGACACTAATCGTATTCTGCCACTTGTACAATAGTTAATATGCCAGTGTGAATTTCTTTTTGTTTAGAAGGATTAGCACGATTGAAATATTATATAAAAAAGGAGATGAGGTATTTGCTAAAGAGCTTCAAGACGGAAATCAATCCCACATTGGAGCAGAGAACAAAGATCAATAAAACGATTGGAACCTGCCGGTATCTATACAATTTTTATCTTTCTTATAATTTGAAACGTTATGAGCAAGGAGAAAAATTTATGAGTGGAAAGTCCTTTAGCGTATGGCTAAATAATGAATATCTGCCGACGCATCCTGAATATTTATGGATGAAGGAAGTTAGTTCAAAGGCAGCGAAATATGCAATTGAATGTGGGTGTACCGCGTTCACAAGATTTTTTAAGCATCAGAGTGGATTCCCAAATTTCAAAAAGAGAGACACTTCAGATGTTAAAATGCATTTTGTGAAGAACAATCCGAAGGACTGCTTTTGTGAGCGACACCGAATCAATATTCCAACACTTGGCTGGGTACGGCTAAAGGAAAAAGGATATTTGCCAACAACGAAAGATGGTTGGCGAATTCGAAGTGGTACTGTTTCGAAAAAAGCGGGGCGATATTATGTATCTGTTTTAGTGGATGTTCCAGATTTGCTAGTTAATCAGAAAAAAGATCAAGCTGAAGGAATAGGAATTGATCTTGGATTAAAAGAGTTTGCCATTCTTTCAAATGGTAAAATCTATAAAAATATTAATAAAACAAGCCGAGTAAAAAAGCTTGAGAAACAGTTAAAACGGGCTCAGCGTTGTCTGTCTCGTAAATATGAAAGTTTAAAGAAAATGAGGAAAGGAGAGTCTACTCAAAGGGCAAATATACAGAAACAAAAGCTTAGGGTACAAAAACTTCATCATAGAATCAACCAGATTCGAACCGATTACATCAATCAGATGATTGCAGAGATGGTGAAAACCAAGCCATCGTATCTAACGATTGAAGATTTGAATGTAAAAGGAATGATGAAAAATCGTCATCTTTCGAAAGCAGTGGCCTCACAGAAATTTTATGAGTTTCGAGAAAAACTTGTGAAAAAGTGCCATGAAGAAGGAATTGAGTTAAGAATAGTAAGTAGATGGTATCCATCTTCGAGAAAGTGTCATAGTTGTGGATGTATCAAGAAAGATTTAAAACTTTCAAACCGGATTTACAGATGCAGCTGTGGTTATAGAGAAGATCGTGATATTAATGCGGCACTTAATTTGAAAGATGCAATAACTTACGAAATTGCATAATCGAACGCAACCGTAAGTATGTACCCAGGGCTATCTGGGGAATTAACGACTGTGGAGTGTACATGTTGTTCCAACGAGAACTTGTGAGTAGATAGAACTTTGGTTCATCAAAAGCATACACGATGAAGCAGTAAGTAGTGTTCGTGAGAACCTACAATTCTCAATATGAGTATATTTACACATATTTTGAGTGGCAGTGAGAGCTGTGAAGAGAGATTATTATGAAGTATTAGGCGTCAGCCATAGTGCAGACGCATCTGCAATAAAGAAAGCATATCGAAAGCTCGCAAAGAAGTATCATCCAGACAGTAATGTTGGTGATGCATCGGCAGCAGAGCATTTTAAGGAAGTAAATGAGGCTTACGATGTCCTCGGTGACGAGAAGAAACGTAAACTTTACGATCAGTATGGTCACGCAGCCTTCGAGGAAGGCTTTGGTCAAAGTGCAAATGGTTACTCTGGCGGTTATTCTGGCGGTTATTCTGGTGGAGCAAGTGGCTTTGGCGGAAACGGTGGTTTTGGCGGCTTTTCTGGTTTTCGAAACGCCGGTTCCAATGGCGGCTATCAGGAGTTTCATTTTAATGGAAACAGCGCAGACATGGATGATATTCTGAAAAACATGTTTGGAGGAGGTCGCTTCAGCGGCTTTGGCTCTGGTTCAGGAAGCTCAGGCAGAAGAAGCTATTCGTCCGGTGGTTTTCACTCAAGTGGCTTTGGCTCTGGTTTTGGCCAGAGCGCGGATGACGATAGCGGCTATTCGGACTTCGGTTCTGCTGCCGGCTTTGGTACGGATACAGGAGCAGATTCTCTTGATGTCCGTGCAGAGGTTACGGTCAGCTTTGACGAGGCCGCTTTTGGTGCAAATAAGAGAATTCGTCTTCAGGGATCCGATGGCAAGACGCAGACGCTTGAAATCAAGATTCCGGCAGGTATCGACTCTGGCAAGACCATTCGTCTGAAAGGAAAAGGCAGCATTGGTCGAAGCGGCCGCGCCGGTGATCTTTTGCTGAAAGTAACCGTGCAGGATAAGCTGGGCTTTCGCCGTGAGGGAATGGATGTTTATACGACTGTGCAGATTCCATTTACCACAGCTGTGTTTGGCGGCGAGGCACGTATTCGGACAATTCATGGTGATGTCATTTGTAAGATCAAGCCGGGCACTCAGTCAGGCAGTAAGATCCGTCTGAAAGGAAAAGGTATTGTTTCCATGAAGGATCCCAGCGTATTCGGAGATCAATATGCGATCATCGAAATTCAGGTACCGACAACGCTTACGCCGCAGGCTGCACGGAAGCTGCGTGAATTTGAAACCGAGTATGCAAAGACCTCCGGGAGTACATCAAACGGCTTTCATGCCGCGTAATGCTTTTAATAAAAATTGACAGAAAAAACTCTCATCATTCAAACAGATTGATGAGAGTTTTTTTGTTGCTTTATGGAAATGGTTCCGCTATAATAGTACTGTTTACGTAAAGGAGGAGAAAAACATGTCAATGCAAATCGTGTTTGAGCAGATCCTTGTCATTTTCGGCTATATAATCGTCGGATATGCGGCAGGAAAGCTGAAAATCATCAACAAGGAGCAGCAGCGTTATCTTTCAAAGCTGATTTCATCGCTCATACTTCCATTTACCGTGCTGTCAGCCAGCAGCATGCAGGTAAATGGGCGTGATCTTATTAACATAGCAGAGGCAGTAGCACTGCTGTTTGGATGTCTGGCACTCACATCGGCAGGTGTGCTGGCATATGCAAAGATCAAAAAACTGCCGGATGAAAAGAAAGCAGCATATACGGGGTTGTGCACATATCCAAACTGCACGTTCATCGGAATGCCGCTTTGTATCGCACTTATGGGTGAGTGGGGAACGCTTTACGGCGCAGCAGGAATCATTTCATTTAATATGCTGTTCTTTACACTTCAGATATCGCTGTTTACCAGACAGAAATTCCATCCAAAGGTTTTTCTGACACCATTAAATATCAGTACGCTGGTAATGATATTGATGCTTATATTCCATGTGCAGTTTCCAACACCGCTTCAGACTGTATGCTCCAATATAGGAGGCATCACTACACCGCTGGCACTTATCATTGTAGGCGTTATGCTGGCAGACGGAAATCTGTCAGAGATTATAACAGAGAAGCGATCCTATGTGATATCACTGATCAGAAATATCATTTGCCCGCTTGTCATGCTCGCTATTATGGCAGTGCTTCCGCTTGACCAGAATCTTAGAATGGCAGTGCTGATCTATGTAGCATGCCCTGTCGCAAATTTGACGAGTGTATATGCTATTCAAAGTGATATGGAGCCGGCATTGTGCGCAAAAGCAACAATTTTGTCAACCATTCTTTTTATCGTGACAATACCGACAATCATATGGCTCGGACAGATGGTTTACGGATTTTAACCGAATCAAGTAAGTCCCATGCTTCAATTGCAAAAATCAGTCCAACTAACGTGTTAATTTTTTAACAAAAAGACCAAAAATACGCAAAAAGTCTTGTTCAATTGGTTAAAAAAGCAATTGACTTTTTGCATAAATTCTGGAATAATATAGATAGATTGGGGTGATTTTTGGAGATACCCAAAAGACGCCAATTGTACAAATGTACAGATATTAAGAAAAGAGAGGTTAATGTAAAATGGCAAAAGTGGATTTAAGCCAGTATGGTATTACTGGAACTACAGAAGTTGTATACAATCCTTCTTATGAAGATCTGTTTGCAGAGGAGACAAAGCCAGAGTTAGAGGGCTATGAGAAGGGACAGGTTACCGAACTGGGTGCTGTTAATGTCATGACTGGTATTTACACCGGACGTTCTCCTAAGGATAAGTTCATCGTTATGGATGAGAACTCCAAGGATACTGTATGGTGGACCTCTGATGAGTATAAGAACGACAACCATCCGGCTAGCGAAGAGGCATGGGCAGCTGTTAAGAAGATCGCTCAGGAAGAGCTTTCCAATAAGAAGCTGTATGTCGTAGATGCATTCTGCGGTGCAAACAAGGATACCAGAATGGCAGTTCGTTTCATCGTAGAGGTTGCTTGGCAGGCTCATTTCGTAACCAACATGTTCATCCGTCCTACAGAGGAAGAGCTTAAGGACTTCAAGCCAGATTTCGTTGTTTACAACGCATCTAAGGCTAAGGTTGAGAACTACAAGGAGCTGGGTCTGAACTCTGAGACAGCTGTTGTATTCAACATCACAAGCCATGAGCAGGTTATCATCAATACATGGTACGGCGGCGAGATGAAGAAGGGTATGTTCTCCATGATGAACTACTTCCTTCCATTAAAGGGTATGGCTTCCATGCACTGCTCCGCTAACACCGATATGAACGGTGAGAACACCGCTATCTTCTTTGGTCTGTCCGGAACAGGTAAGACTACTCTGTCTACCGACCCGAAGCGTCTCCTGATTGGTGATGACGAGCACGGATGGGATGACAACGGCGTATTCAATTTCGAGGGTGGATGTTACGCAAAGGTTATCAACCTGGATAAGGATTCCGAGCCGGATATCTACAATGCAATCAAGAGAAACGCTCTTCTTGAGAACGTTACTGTTGATGAGAATGGCAAGATCGACTTCACCGATAAGAGCGTAACCGAGAATACTCGTGTATCTTATCCGATCGACCACATCGAGAAGATCGTTCGTCCGATCTCTGCTGCTCCGGCTGCAAAGAACGTTATCTTCCTGTCTGCAGATGCATTCGGCGTACTGCCGCCAGTATCGATTCTGACTCCAGAGCAGACAAAGTACTACTTCCTGTCTGGTTTCACCGCTAAGTTAGCTGGTACCGAGCGTGGTATCACTGAGCCGACCCCAACCTTCTCCGCTTGCTTCGGACAGGCATTCCTTGAACTGCATCCGACCAAGTACGCAGAAGAGCTGGTTAAGAAGATGGAGAAGAGCGGTGCAAAGGCATATCTGGTAAATACCGGATGGAATGGTACCGGAAAGCGTATCTCCATTAAGGATACTCGTGGTATCATCGATGCAATCCTGGATGGTTCCATCACAACTGCACCTACAAAGAAGATCCCGATGTTCGACTTCGAGGTTCCGACCGCACTTCCGGGTGTTGATCCGCAGATCCTTGATCCTCGTGACACCTATGCTGATGCTTCTGAGTGGGAGGCAAAGGCAAAGGATCTGGCAAGCCGTTTCGTAAAGAACTTCAAGAAGTACGAAGGCAACGAGGCTGGTAAGGCTTTAGTAGCAGCAGGTCCGAAGGCTGAATAATTCAAGTTTTGAATTTAAAA
>CAVCXB010000104.1:0-10471 GCA_963605535.1 Wujia chipingensis | reverse complement strand
TGTATCCATTTATGACTCTGAGTGATAATACAGAAATCGTTCACTCCGAAATGAAACCCGACGGTAAAGTAAAGGTGTATATCGAGACACCTGATGAGCAATATTGTTTCCGTCACGCTACTTGCTGGCTTCCTGATTATAAGTGGGAAGATATTTACCATTATTCAGATGAGGAAATTGATAAGTTCGATGAGATCATCCACTCAATGGCTCATCTCATCATAGAAAAGTGAAGTTCGATACTATTTGATTTTTAACCGTGTTGGCTATCCGACACGGTTTTTTGGTGAATTTTCGCTTAATTCCTTTACTTTTGGTGTTGTATGTAGTATTTTATATTTATAAAAAATCTTAGGGAGGATTTATTATGAGGAAACAACTATTACCTATCGCTTGTTGCGCGCTTCTACTATGTAGCAATGCATACGCTGCCGAATCAGACACTTTTGAGTATGACAATGGAGATCAATCTTTTGTCTATGACGGCTTCCATTTAACATCTGGAGATGATGACAAACAACTTATTGGATTCGACTTTTCATTTACTAACAAATCATCTGAAGCAACTTACTTTGCCACGTCCTTTTATCTTCAAGCTTTCCAAAACGGAATTGAGTTAAATCTTGGCTTTCCTACTGATTATAATGATGTTGGTATGCAAAATAGTGCTAAGGCATTAAAAGATGGTGCTACTTTACCTGTAACTTCTTACTTTGAACTTGGAGATATAAAGTCTCCTATCGACCTCACTGTTACCGTTTTAAGCAACTTTGATTCTCTTTCTTACACGGTCAACATTGCTAACAATGCCGATGAAGATTCTGATGAGGAATCTTCCAGCGTCGTAAACATTCCTGACGGTATTCCAACAGATTATGATGGTCTATTAAAATTGTACTTAGAACTTTTTGATAAATATAATTCATTATTAGCTCAATTCGATGGTGAAATTTCTACTGAAAAAACACTGATTGACGAATCATCCTCTGATGAAACAGAAACTACCAGATATACCCTTACCAGCGAAGACTACATTCAGGCCAACCTGCGCAGCTACGTCAGCGATTACGACTACACAACCATTGACAGTATTACAATTAACGATGATGCCGGGACTGATACTCCAGATGACTATATTGCCCTTGTAAATCTTACATGGAGTCAAAAAAATTCCAAGGAAACAACTGAAAAAATGCTTGATATGTACTCTCAGGACATGGCCGCACGAATCTACAAGGATTCGTCCAAAGTCCAAGAGATCTGTATCTTCTGGAATGTTCCTTATCTGAATGCCAGTGCAAAATGGAGCTTTGAGCGTGGCTCTGACGGAATGTATAAGACTGATCAGATATTCAACTAAATTAACTTCACTTATATGACACCGCCCCGACACATTTGTGCCGGGGCAATTTTATAAAAAAAAAGTTTCGCATTTGCTTGACACACGTATTTGCACGTGTTATAATAATATTGTAAAAGGGAGGAACAATGAAAACACAAGAATTACTAAAGCTTTTGAAGAAAAATAACTGTGAAGTGTTGCGTAATGGCAGTCGTCATGATATCTGGTTCAGTCCAGTGACAGGAAAACAATTTGCAGTTCCTAGACACAAAGCTGAAATTCCTATCGGAACATTGAACAACATCCTGAAGGATGCGGGGCTTAAATAAAAGCCCCACCCTTCTACCTATATTTAAGGAGGTTTCTTATGGCAAAGTATGTATATCCTGCAATTTTTACCCCTGAAGAGGACGGTTCTTACTCTATTGTCTTTCCTGATCTGGAAGGCTGCTATACTTGCGGTGATAATCTGGAAGATGGTATTGAAATGGCTGAAGATGCTCTTGCGCTCGTTCTGTACGGATACGAAAAAGACGGCCGTGAAATTCCTGCTCCCTCTGCCAGATCTGCATTTTCTGTTTCTGGAAATGATTTTGTAAATTTCATTGCCTGCGACACTATAAAGTACAGAAAAATGTATAATAACAAAGCGGTTAAAAAGACTCTGACCATTCCTGAATGGTTAAACGAGGCTGCTTCTGCAATGGGATTGAATTTCTCTCAAATCCTTCAGGAAGCTCTCATTCAAAAGGTGCAAGCGAACTAAATTCAGTTTTACTAAGTAAAACTCAGCTGTGCCCCAAAGGAGGTTTCGTTTCTTATGGCAAAGTATGCATATCCAGCTATTTTTCATCAGGCTGAAGAAGGTGGATTTGGGGTATCATTTCCAGATTTTCCGGAATGTTTTACTGATGGAGATGATATAGCTTCCGTATACGAAATGGCAACGGAAGCACTCGGCCTTGCCATTACAAGTCGAAAAGAAGAAGGTCAGGAAATTCAGTTGACATTCCGCCAGTCCTTGTATATGATACGATTGTAATATAGCAAAAATGCCTCGATGCTACCAACACCGAGGCAAGTACACGGATGATATCCATGCTCTAACGCAAGGCATATTATATCATCTTTCGTGTGCAGGTGTCAATTGAACACCTGTTTTTCTTATACTTATTTTTAGGAGGATGATACCATGGCAAAACGCAAATCAACCACAAAACACCCCAAATTACCTAATGGCTTCGGCCGGATCAGTGAGATCAAGAACAAGAATCTTCGCAATCCATTCCGCGCAATGGTGACCACTGGAAAGAACTCCGAAGGCCGCCCGATCGGGAAGATTCTGGGCTACTACCCAAGCTGGTATGAAGCCTATGACGCACTTTCCGAGTACCACAAGAATCCGTATGAACTGGACAAGGAAACGCTTACTATTGAAGCTCTCTACGAAAAATGGTCAAGATCTTATTTTGAGGAGCTGACAAGCGATTCCGCTGCACGTACAGTCCGCACGGCATGGCTCTACGTCACGCCGTCCTTTCGCCGCTTGAATGCAGCGTCTATCCAACCGCAGGCGATGAAAGATTTTATCGTGCGCGATGCCCAGAAGATTGAGAATGGAAAGACTATCGTTGCCAGTGACAACATCAAGTCCCGCATCAAGTCCATGTTTAACTTAATGTACGACTATGCAGTTCTGAGCGGACTGGTGGCTGTAAATCCAGCAAGGCAATTTACCCTCAAGGGCATTCAAGGTAAGATCGAAAAGCAACGTAAAGACAAGAATCCGATCACCAGAGAGCATGAACAGCAGCTGTGGGATGATCTGGAATACGGCTGCACCCGGATGATTTTGATTAACATCTACTCTACCTGGCGTCCTGAGGAGCTGATCGAGCTGCGAAAGGAAAACATCAACTTGCAGGAAATGACCATGACAGGCGGCATGAAAACACAAGCTGGCACAGACCGCTTAGTGCCAATCCATCCGAAGATTCAAGAACTGGTCCGCTACTACTACGACCGATCTGACGGCGAATTTCTTTTCTACGATGACACAAAGACCAAAAAGGAGCGTATGACTTACGATAAGTACCGCGGCCGCTTTAAGAAGATTATGGCTCGTCATGGATGGACCGACTACAGCCCGAGCTGTCCGCGCCACACGTTCTCCACTCGAGCGAAGGAAGCCAGGATGGACGATCTGGCAAGAAAGCTGATGATGGGCCACGAAATCACGGACGTAACCGATAAGCATTACACACATCTTGACCTGGTAAAGTATCTCACCGAGGAAATCACCAAACTGTAAAAAGGCAAAAAATAAGGCGCATACCTTACTCAGATATACGCCTTATCGGTGTACTAACGATGGTGTACTAACAGTGTACTAATAGTATACTAACCGCTCGTTATTTGACACGTTTTGTTGTTTTCTTCTGTTCCGATTTTCCTTGATTTTCCTTGAAAAATTAGAACTTACCAGCCTTAGCAGCTTCCTCGATCGAAACAGCTACAGCTACAGTCATACCAACCATCGGGTTGTTTCCTGCACCGATCAGACCCATCATCTCTACGTGAGCCGGAACGGAAGAGGAACCTGCGAACTGTGCATCAGAATGCATACGGCCTAAAGTATCGGTCATACCATAGGAAGCCGGACCTGCTGCCATGTTATCCGGATGCAGAGTACGTCCTGTACCACCACCAGATGCTACGGAGAAGTACTTCTTACCAGCCTCGATACGCTCCTTCTTGTAGGTACCTGCTACTGGATGCTGGAAACGGGTCGGGTTTGTGGAGTTACCAGTGATGGAAACGTCTACATTCTCCTTCCACATGATAGCAACACCTTCCGGTACGCTGTTTGCGCCGTAGCAGTTAACCTTTGCGCGAAGTCCCTCAGAGTATGCCTTGCGGTATACTTCCTTAACCTCGTTGGTATATGGGTTGTACTCAGTTTCTACGTATGTAAATCCATTGATACGGGAAATGATCTGTGCAGCATCCTTTCCAAGACCATTTAAGATAACGCGAAGAGGCTTCTGACGAACCTTGTTTGCCTTCTCTGCGATACCGATAGCACCCTCAGCTGCTGCGAAAGACTCATGACCTGCCAGGAAGCAGAAGCACTCGGTCTCCTCTTCCAGAAGCATCTTGCCAAGGTTTCCGTGACCAAGACCTACCTTACGGGTATCTGCAACAGAACCCGGGATACAGAAGGACTGAAGACCCTCACCGATAGCAGCTGCAGCATCAGCAGCCTTACGGCAGCCCTTCTTGATTGCGATTGCTGCACCAACGGTGTAAGCCCAGCAAGCATTCTCAAAACAGATCGGCTGGATACCCTTGATCTGAGCATATACATCCAGTCCTGCATCCTTTGTAATCTTCTCTGCCTCTTCGATAGAAGCGATACCATAGCTATTCAGAACCGCATTGATCTGGTCAATACGTCTCTCATAGGACTCAAATAAAGCCATTTTCGTTACCTCCTGTATTATTCTTTTCTTGGGTCAATGATCTTAACTGCATCAGCAACACGGCCATACTGACCCTTTGCCTTCTCCCATGCGGTATTCGGATCATCGCCCTTCTTAATGAAGTCAGTCATCTTTCCAAGGCTTACGAACTGATAACCGATAATCTGATCGTCTGCATCCAGAGCGATACCGGTTACATAGCCCTCTGCCATCTCCAGGTAACGAGGTCCCTTCTGAAGAGTACCGTACATTGTACCAACCTGAGAACGAAGACCCTTTCCAAGATCCTCCAGACCTGCACCTACAGCCAGTCCATCCTCAGAGAATGCACTCTGGGAACGTCCATAAACGATCTGTAAGAACAGCTCTCTCATAGCGGTGTTGATTGCATCACAAACAAGGTCTGTATTCAGTGCTTCCATAACAGTCAGGCCCGGAAGAACCTCAGCTGCCATAGCTGCAGAGTGAGTCATACCGGAACATCCGATGGTCTCAACGAGAGCCTCCTGAATGATACCCTCCTTAACGTTGAGGGACAGCTTACATGCGCCCTGCTGAGGAGCACACCAGCCGACTCCGTGTGTGAAACCGGAAATGTCTTTCACTTCCTTTGCCTGCACCCACTTTGCTTCCTCCGGAATCGGAGCAGCACCATGATGAACGCCCTGCTTTACAACGCACATCTCTTCAACTTCACGTGAAATAACCATTGCAAAAACTCCTTTCAGTTCTGTATGTTGCACCACTCAAGGTGCTGATTATGACCCCACCGACTGCTGATCGGCAGTTTACAGCCATATCTTCAATATGTATACTCGGCAACTGAGCTGCTGAACACAGTCCGCCTCATACGCTTCTATTTTCTCACAAAATGCACGGTTCGTCTAGTACTTTTTTTCCATTTCTCGCAATTTCTCGTAAAATATTGCTGTTTCCCTTATTTTTTCCCTTCCAGTGTGCGGATTCGACGAATTAACTGCCATGCCGTCTCATGCAATGCCTCATTCTGAAGCTGTAACCTTGCGTTTTCCTGCTCATAATAGTCAAGGCGCTTTTGAAGTGCTGCCGCCTGCTCTCTCCAATTCTGCTCCTGTTTTTCACTATACACCATAAACTCCCCTTCCTTTCTGATGTCTCCTCACTATGCGCTGATATCAGTAGATATTATTAGATATCATTAGATATCGGATCGATATTGGTCAATCTTACATTTTCTGGAAACCCTTGTAGTTCCATCATACTCCATATATGGTGTTTTTTCACGCAAATTTTCTCGCATTTTTCGACTTTGTGGGACAAAGAAACCGCATGCAGAATCTCTTCCACATGCGGTCTTCTATATTACCGAACTCCCCGGCTATGTCTCGTATTTTAGTTCAGCGCAAATCGATTCAACGCTACTTCGAACTGGTCATCTTTCAGTGGGTATCTGACAGTTAAGCTTTTGGTCAAATCAAGGCTGAAAACACCCATAATTGATTTTGCATCTACAACAATGCGGTTATAACCCAAATCTACGTCAAAATCACACTTACTTGCTTCTGATACAAAGTCCTGGACTGTTTCCCGAGATAAATGAATTTCTCTTGTAAACAATGCTTTCACTCCCTTCAATATTCGGTGATGTCGTTGTCTTATTGTTACCCCCTGCAGTGTACCGGTTCACTGCATTGACATACTTATAGCACATTGTTTCTTTTTTGTCAAATTCAGTGTCCGAGCGTTTTTCTGCAATTTTTTTGCCTTTTCTGCTCAATTGGCGGACTGTCCATCCAGTTTTTTTTATGCATTTTAATTAAATCATTTCATCTGTCGTTTCATTGTTAATTCTTTATTTAAGGAATTTTAGGCTATATAGTGCCTGATTATCTCCATTTTTGCAGAATTTCAGATCATTTCTTCTGTTTTGTAGCCAGAATCGTCCAAACTTCGTCAAAATCCGTCTGAATCAAAGCAAAAATGAAGCCTTATTCTCGGTCGTGCTGTCTGCGCCAATATATACCTCAAACTTACCCGGCTCGCTGCCATAGGTCATATCAATTCGCCAGAAACGAAGCATCGGCTCTGTAATCTCAAATGACACCTCACGACTCTCGCCCGGCTTGAGTGTAATCTTCTTAAAGCCCTTGAGTTCACGTACCGGACGCACTACACTGCCGCTCACATCGCGGATATAGAGCTGAACGGTCTCGGTTCCCTCCCGATCTCCTGTATTGGTTACAGTGGTGGATGCAATCCATGCAGTTTCTGATTTTGGCCTTGCTTCCTGATTCGATTCTTGCTTTGCTTTCTCGTTTGTTTCCTTCTCAACGATAGTTACTGGCGAATAAGAAAAGGTGGTATAGGACAAGCCATAGCCAAAGGAATGTAATGGACGGTACTCCGTGTCAATGTAACCGATGCGAAATGCCTTCGGATCGCCCAGATTTCGCGGTCGTCCGCCCTGGAAGCGATTGTAATACAGCGGCTCCTGTGAGGAAACGTTTGGAAAGCTCATGGCAAGGCGGCCTGTCGGCTCTGTTGTTCCAAATAAGACATCGGTAATTGCTGCCGCTCCCTCGGTTCCCGGCATCCACACATACAAGACCGCCTTTGCCAGTGCTTCGATCGGCGCCACCTCAATCGGACGTCCCGCAAACAATACAACGATCACATTGTCATTGACTGCTGACACTTTGCGAAGTAGCTCCATCTGAATCTCTGGCAATGTGATACAGGTTCGGCTTGCACCCTCTCCTGTCTGGCGGAAGGATTCGCCTAAAAACAGCACCACCTTTGGCGATGTTTTTGCAGCCTGCACGGTCTGATCAATCGACTCTTCTGCCTCTTTCCGTGTCATGCCTTTCTCGACATGATCACGGATTACTTCCTTATTATAAAACATGCTGCAACCCTCCATAAAGTGACACATATCCCCTGTGTGCTCCTGTATGCGTTCCTTCACAGTTTTGATGTTGTCATAGGTTGTCGGGAACGACCACGCACCACAAAGCTCTCTGGTGTCCATATACGGACCTGCAAACAAAATCTCGGAGGTTTCCTGCTTTGAGAGTGGCAAAACCTTATCCTCATTTTTCAGAAGAACGAAGGTCTTTGCTGCCGCTTCGCGCGCTGCTGCCCGGTGCGCATCACATAAGATCAGATTCTTTTCATCCTCCTCGCTTGCATCCTTATATGGATGTTCAAAGAGGCCAAGATCATTTTTCAGCTTGAGAATGCGAAGTACCGCCTCATCTACGAGAGATTCGTCTACCTCACCAGACTCCACAAGCTCCTTTAAATAATGAAGATATACGTCCGACATCATGTCAATGTCTACACCTGCCTCAATGGCAAGCTTCGCAGCTTCTCTCTTATCCTCTGCAATGCCATGTGGAATCAGCTCTTCAACTGCCGCATAATCAGAGATCAATACGCCGTCAAAGCCAAGATCCTCTCGCAATACCTTTCGCATCAGCCACTTATTTGCCGTTGACGGTACACGATTCAATGTATTAAAGGAAGTCATTGCCATGCGGCAGCCGCCATCCACCGCGCCCTGATAGCCATTTAAATAATCCTGACGGAACGTGCGCTCTGACAGCTCTACATTGTCGTACTCACGACCGCCCTCTGGATAACCATAGCAGGCAAAATGCTTCAGGCACGCCGAAATGTTTCCTTTTTCCTTTAGTGCATCCGGTGTCTCCCCCTGAAAGCCCTCTGCCATCGCCTTCGCAAAGCAATAGTCCAGATACGGGTCCTCGCCCGGTGACTCCATGACTCTTCCCCAGCGTGCATCGCGCACCAGATCGGCCATCGGTGCAAATGTCACATGAAGGCCAGATGCGGCTGCCTCTTTTGCTGCAATCTGTGCGCCCTTCTTAGCAAGTTCTGGCTCAAAGCTGCATCCTTGCGCCAGTGGAATCGGAAAAATGGTCTGAAAGCCATTGATTACATCGAGCATAAACAGCATTGGAATGTGATGTGGCTGTGCAGCCATCGCATTGTCCTGAATTTCCTTTAGCTTTGCTGCACCGCTCGTTCCGAGAATCGTTCCGCAAAGTTTCATTTCCTCTGGCTCAATCTTTACACTTCCCATCGGGCCTGTAATCAGCGTATCCGTTCCGTAAAAGTTCGCCGTCAGCTGCACCATCTGACCAATCTTCTCCTCCAGGCTCATGTCCGCCAGAAGATCCTTTAACTGTTGTTCTGTCATCGCATTTCTCCTTATTGTTTTTTCTGATCGTTTCTTGATAATTTCTTGATAGTTTTTTGATAATTTCTTGATAGTTTTTTGATAATTCTCTGATAGTTTCATGCTATCGTATCAGAAAGCTTCTGTCAATGTGAGAAATTTGCCTTTTTATGTTGTTTTTATGCTGCTTTTCTTTTTGCTCCGGCAAGAACGCTTATAAGCATGGCTACTGGGAAAATGATTGCGACAAAGATGCCGATTCGCATATTGTTTCCAAACATACCAGACACAAAACCAACGAGTGTCGGTCCGCCAGAGCAGCCCAAATCACCGGCAAGCGCAAGCATAGCAAAGAGTACCGTGCCACCACGTCTGAGTGCTGCCGCTGCCTTGCTGAAAGTTCCCGGCCACAGAATGCCGACGGAAAATCCACAGATTGCACAGCCAATCATTTCTACCATCGGAACTGGAACAAGACTGATGCATAAGTAAGATGCCACACACAGCACAAGACTGTATTTCATAAAGCGATCCAAATCCATCTTCTCGCCGTATTTTCCGTAAATCAGTCTGGAAAGACCCATCAGGATAGAAAAGGACATCGGACCAACCAGATCGCCGAGTGTCTTTGTGATGCCAAGGCCCTCCTCTGCAAATGTGGAAGCCCACTGGCTCACAGACTGTTCTGCCGCACCAGAACAAAGCATCATAATCATTAACACCCAGAATACCTTCTCACGCGCCAACTCCGAGAAGGTCATTCCCTTTTCGCCCTCTTCCTGAAGGCTGTAGATTGGCACCTTTGTAAATAAGATCAAATTACCGATTGGAAGCAGCACCCATAAGCGAGCGAGAATCTTCCAGTTTTCGGTCCCCCAAATACTGAAAAAGATCGTTGAAATCAGTACCACACCTGTGCAGCCCCAGCAATAAAAAGAATGTAACAAGCTCATTGCACTCTCCTTATTGTCTGTCGGGCATGCCTCAATAATCGGGCTGACCAAAACCTCAAGCAGACCGCCTCCGACTGCATAGACAACAACTGAGAGCAAAATTCCCATAAATGGTGTCGGGCAGATTTCCGGCAAAAAGGTCAGCATACCAAGTCCTGCCGCTGCGCAAACATGAGCCAGAATCATAGATGCCCGGTAGCCGATTTTGTCAATGAATCCAGCCGACAGCATGTCAATCAAAAGTTGAATGACAAAGTTGATTGTAATGAGCAGCGTGATCTGTGTTAACGGAATGTCGTAACTTTTCTGAAATGTTACGAACAGTAACGGCACAAAGCTGTTTACAACCGCCTGAACGATGTAGCCAATAAAGCAGGCATACATTGTTTTCTTGTAATCAAATTTCATGATTTCATTTTCTCCTCTTTTTTATTGTTACAGATCACGCGTACCGTGAACCGTAACGTGTCATGTATCTTTATATCACTTTTTATTCGTGTTTTCTTGACTTATATCG
>CAVCXB010000103.1:0-10739 GCA_963605535.1 Wujia chipingensis | reverse complement strand
TGCGTGTCGTATCCATGCCGTGTATGGATCTCTTCGAGGAGCAGTCTGAGGAGTATAAGGCAAAGGTGCTTCCGAAGAATGTAAGAAAGAGAGTGGCAGTAGAGGCGCTTTCTGGCTTTGGATGGGATCGTTATGTAGGTCTTGACGGCGATCTGATCGGAATGAACCGCTTCGGCGCATCTGCTCCGTACAGCAAGCTGTTCCCATACTTCGGATTTACTGTAGAAAATGTAGTGGCAAGAGTAAAAGCACTGTAAAAAGAAAAGAGAATCGTAATTGTGAGAGTACGGAACAGTTATAGATAATTTTGTGGGGACGTTAGCCAACGGGACGGCAACGCCACTGGGGATGACTCGGTGGCTAGCTGTTTCTACGGTTCGCGTCCCTTTTGTATTTTTGAGAAAAGAAAAATAGAAAATTTGGAGGGAAAAAGATGACGACATTTTGCAAAATGAGACGTTTTAAGCAGGAGTTAAGTAAAGAAGAGTGCATCGAAATTTTAAAGAAAGAGCCGCGAGGTGTTCTCTCTGTTTTCGATGAGAATGGCTATCCATATGGCATTCCGATGAATCATTGGTACAACGAAGCAGATGGAAAATTATATTTCCACGGTGCTAAGTCAGGTCATAAGCTTGAGGCAATCAAAAAATACGATAAGGTTTCTTTCTGCGTGTATGACAGCGGCTATCGCAATGAGGGCGAGTGGGCATTAAATATCAAAAGTGTGGTTGTCTTTGGTCGCATGAAGGTGGTAGAAGACCCGGATAAAATGGTGGAAATCTGTACGAACCTTTGCCAGAAATTTACCGATGATAAAGAATATCTGAAGAAAGAATTGCAAAATGCTCTGCCGCGAGTTCTTTGTTTGGAACTGACACCAGAGCATATGACAGGAAAAAGAGTCAAAGAATCATAAGTAACGGTATTGGTCGGTAAATTATTTTGTGCGTAATTGGTAGGCCACCGGGGACAGATCATCACCTATCATCACAGAGAAAGTGTCGTCCGGTGGCTATGTTGATATTACTCCTGAACTGTCATAACACGGCATTTTTTTCGGCAGAAAGAGATGCCATATTTGATTATTTTGTTGAAGCCTCGGTTGCGAAGTTCCTGTGTATAGTTTTTATTTTTTATCTGCTGTAAAGCCTCACAGCAGTCCAACTCAAGATCTTTTTCCTCGGAACTATATTTCAATTCAATCACGATTCCAAGTCTACCATTCGTATCGCTATCATTTATTTCAATTAAAATATCGCTAAAGCCATCACCAGACTCTTGATTTGATAATACTCTCCAATCTCGTCGATACCCCAGAATTCCAATCATAAGTCCGTGATAGAAGTTTTCATGAAGCGATTTTGCAAAATTATCGCGTACACTAATGGTCTTTGACATATATTCTGTCAAAAGCCGTTCGACAGCAGAGGCATTAGAAGTCGTTAGCGCATTGCAAAAGTTTCGGAAAAGTTCTCCGTTTTGAGAGACTTCTTTGCGAAAGAGTGTTAGAACGCGTTCAATGATAATGTTGCAGATTTCACGGTTTGGGACCGCAAGGCAGTAGTAGCCATCGCCTACTTGTCCGCGCTGTGTCAGGTAGCCGGTCATAAAAAGGGTGCTCCACCAATTGTCAATATTGGAATATAAATCTTTGTAAGTTACCATCTCATCAACTTTTTGGATGATTGTTCCGCCATTGATGAGTTGTTCCAATTCTGTTTTTGTGACCATTCCAGGATCATTGATGCTATCAATGAAATGATTGATAACATCATTTCCACTGGTGTTCATCCAGTAGTTTTTCGGTTTTGAGTTAGGGTCATCAATATGATCATCACAATAATTTACAACATCCCAAGGACAATAGACATCTGCCTCTCCAAAGCGATAGCCATCGTACCATTCTTTCACTTCATCAAAGTGATCATTTAATCCATAAGCACATAGCATTGCATGTACTTCTGAGTTCGTAAATCCAAAGGCTTCGTCGTATTGCTTATCTGTGATGGAATACACTTTGAAGTTATTAAGACCAGTGAATATACTTTCTTTTGCAATACGTAGGCATCCAGTTAAAACTGCAAAAGCAAGGCTCTCATTTGTCTTCAATACATTTCCAAAAAGATTGCGTATCAAAAGCGCCATTTCATCATAAAAGCCATTTTCATGAGCTTTTGCCAACGGCACATCATACTCATCAATAAGAACAACAACTTTCTGCTTATAGTGCTTTTCAAGAAGTCGTGTCAGCCATCGCAAGCTTGAGCCCATAACCTTTTGACTCATATCGTCATCCAGCAGCTTAGCAAAGCGTTCCTTTTCGTAGTCAGTCAGAATACTGCTATTTTGCAGAAACTGAAAATCAGAAGCGCTCTGATTTATGAGTTCTACTAACTGATCAAAGGCAGTCTCGTAGGATGATGCATTGACTCCTTTTAGACTAATTGCAATGACAGGATATTTTCCCATATATTTTTCACAAAGCTCAGTATTTTGAGAAATATGCAAACCAGTAAATAATGTAGGGTCCGTTCCAATTTCAAAAAAGTTTTTGAGCATACTCATATTCAGAGATTTTCCAAAACGCCGAGGACGAGTAAAGAGTGTCACTTCGCTTCCCTTTTCAAGAGCTTGTTCAATTAGTGCTGTTTTATCTACATAATAATAGTTTCCTCTGCGAAGTTTTTCAAAGCTGTCGATCCCAACTGGAAGCCTTAATTGAATTCCCATATACGCGTACCTCCTTTGTCACCGTCTGATGTTATGGCAACAAAATAACTCACTTTAATAAACTTATCATAGCACACCTTCTAATATTTGTCATTGAATTCGTCGTTCAATAAAAGATAGTGTCCCTTATCCCATCGGAATTTTAAATGAAATCATCGTACTCTGTCCCGGTATACTATTGATTGTGAGGTCAGAGCCTTCTCCGTAGGCTAGAATCAAGCGTTCGTGGACATTTTTTAATCCATAACCGGAGGAGTCGGTCGTCAAAAGGGTAGAAAGCTTTTCTTGCGGAATACCGATTCCATTATCCATGATTGTAAAATAAATCTGTCCCATGACCTTTGTGATCGTGACAAACAACTGACCACGTTTTGTCTTATTTGGCAGGATGCCATGAATAATTGAGTTTTCGACAAGCGGCTGCAACAGCAGATTTGGCACTTCGATTTCTGGCAAATTCGGGTCGATCTGATACAAGACATCAAAGCTGTTGTCATGAAGCAGGCGTTGAATGTCAATGTAGGAGGTCACATTTTTAATCTCATTTTGCAGCAATGTTTCCGCTTTTCCTTTGTTTAGTGTCGTGCGATAAAAGACGGAGAGAAGCTGTGACATTTGGCTGATCTCGGGCTGGTTATTCATCAGCGCCTTATTGTTGATTAGCGACAGACAATTATAGAGAAAGTGCGGGTTAATTTGCGCCTGCAATGCTTTAAACTGTGTTTCCTTCAATTCGATCTTTGTCTGATAATCTTCACGGATCAGGCGGTTGATTTCATCGATCATAGCCTGAAGATTGTTTGTCAGATCACCAAGCTCGTCCTTGCTGTCATCGTGAATGTGGTAATCAAGGTGCCCCTCCTTGATGCGTTGCAGATAGTAGTGCAGTGCACTGATTTTTTTCTCAAAAAAGCTGGTAAACAGCTGTGTGATGGAAAAAATGATCACGATGCAGAACAGCAAAATAGCCATAATGACACGACCCATTCGCCGAACGGATGCAAATACAATTTGATTTGGGCGTTCTAGTGTCACGTTCCAGCCGCAGCAATCGACCAAGTCCGTTCGCGTTACCCACTGGCGCAGCTCGTTTTGTGTGTTCGAGATGGAATCGGATTCGTAGGAGTACAGTGTCTGCGATGGTGTATCGACCTGAATGTGGAAATCATCGGCAGTCTCGTCGAGATCGCCAAATAAAAGATCCGGATCAAGCTGAATGGCGATGCAGTTTTTGGAGTAAGAACGAATATAGGTGATATAAGGATCACACAGATATTGGATTACACAGAGTGTTCCATCGTCCTTTTTAAACCAGGTCGGCTGCGTGGAAATACGCTCAGGTCGGTACCAGGATTCATTTTCCAGATCGCTGATCGGGCGAAGCTGTTTGCCATGTGTCATATCCCCGTCCGCATTATAGATCGTAATTTGGGCGATATCTGGATGCTGCAGATACGTGGTATTTAAAAAGACATCCATTTTATAGGTCAAATATTCGTACTGGTCGTAGGCGTTCGCATCATTGTAGGAAGAAAATTCTGCAAGATCATTCGAGTTTGCCAGATAGGAGAGCAAATTCTGGTAAGTGTTTACCTTGGAATCAAGCGAGTTTGAAACGGATACAACGGAGGATTCCAGAGAGTCCAGCTCGCGCGTGCGAAGCAGCTGAATGGTCTGCTTATAGCAAAAGAGTCCCATGACCGATAGCGGGATAAGGCTCACAAGAAAGCAGAGCAAAATTAACTTGTTGCGGTATTTCATATCATCAAAACGTTGCTTTATTTTTCGTATCGTTCTTTTAAATAAATTCCTTTTCATTGTGACATCGCATGCTCCTGTCGGTATTTTTCAGGTGAGCTTCCGAAGTATTCACGAAAGCTTTGGCAAAAATAAGAATAATTGGGGTAGCCGGACTGGATACCAATGTCAATCACCTTTTTGCGGGTGTGAAGCAGGGCATCCTTTGCTTTGTCCATTCGATACTGCCGAATGTATTGTGAGATACTTTTGCCAGTTGATTTTTTAAACAGACGGCTAAGATAATCCGGCGTTAGATAGACGGCAGAAGCCAACACCTCTGCGGACAAATCCTCACTGTAATGATTCGCAATATACGAGATGGCGCAGGAGACTTCCTTTCGCATGGAATCCGGGCCAGTGGAGAACGAATCCAGAATCGGCTTTGAGACTTCGGTCACGATGCGAATAATCTCAGTGATATCCGGTTGAAGGTATAAATTGGCGATCATTGTTTCAAGCGCAGGAAAATTGCCCCTAGCGTGTTCGGGGAGCGCCGGATAGAGAATGGTCAGCACATTTGAAAAAAGAAATTTTACGTAAATCTGTGACTGGTTGACGGCAAGCTTATATTTATTAAAAAGATGGTCCAGATATTCCTGCAATAGTGACTGACTGTGCGAGGAGAGTGCATTTTTTATGAAAGGAAGAAGCTGTGAATCATCCTCCGTGTTTTCTGCGCATTGTGCAGGCTCATCATCTGGCAAAAAGATACGCGTATCCGGCAGGAAAAATCGCTGCTCCATCTGTTGCTCAAGAAAGGAAAATGCCTGTTTAAAGGATGGATATTCCGACAATGGTTTTGTGATTGCAATGTAGCAGTCTGCTGAGAATGTACTTCGGATATGATCAAGCAGCCTGGTGCAGAGACGTCTGGTATCGAGAATTGGCGTGCGCACAAATAAAACGGCCTGCTCAGGAGAAATATTTACGGAAACGGCATCGGGCAGCAGATCCTTTCGCAGACTGTCAAAGAAGGCAGTAGACTGGTGGACCAGAAAATCATTTTTAAAAGCAAACATGAGCATATATCGAAAGGCAGAAAATTGTTCAAAAACGAAAGGCTCCGCCTTAGACGCATCAAAATTGCCGGAGATGGCAAGCTGTAATGAATATTGGAGCAGAAAGAACTTCTGATTTTCCTGCTGATGCAGGTTTATCTGTTCTTCGTCGAGCTGCCCAATCAATGAGGAGAGCGTTTTGGTGAATTCCTCTGGTACCACTGGCTTTAATATATAATTTTCCACACCCAGTGAGATCGCAGTTTTGGCGTAGGCAAAATCGGCATAACCGCTGAAAATAACTGGACGGATCTCTGGGTATTGCTTGAGCGCCTCGCGAATCAGCTCAAGTCCGTCCATTCGTGGCATTTGTACATCTGTAAATAAAATATGTGCAGGCCAGACCTTCAGAAGTTTCAGCGCTTCTACGCCGTCCTCTGCCTCACGGATCTCCAGGGGAAATCCATTATTTTTTAGCAGATAAAGAATGCAGTCTCGCTCATTTTTTTCATCGTCAACAATTAGTATACGGTACATAGTAAAAACTCCCCCTCTATGCATTATGCGGCTATTTCGTGGGCTGCAACCACTATAATTTGTGCCTCTAGTATAATAGGAGCGCATTGGGTTTGTCAAATATATATGAATTATAGTCAATAAAAATAAGTTTGTCCGCTTTTTTGATATGTTTTCCGTGTTTTTTATATATACCAGTGTGCGTTTTTCTGATATATTTTTTAACAACAAAGCAATGCGCAATGCTTACAAAACAAGTAAACACCAAGGAAAGACAGAACAAAAAAGTACAGAAACGGACAAAATCCAACTGTACATAACCGAACAAAATATAAACCATAATTGGAGGAGATTACCATGAAAAAGAGTTTTGCATTGATGATGACCGCTGCGTTAGCCACCACATCCATTTGTGGAGCTGCATTTGCAGATGAGGCAGACAAGGATCCATATGGAAAATATGACGAGCTGATCACATACACCACTGGATATTCATTAACAAATCAGGGAGCTGACGTGCTGTCCGGTACACCATATGAGAATGATACACCAGAAAATAACGCATATACTCGCTACCTTAAGAACCTTTTAAATATTCAGAATGAAAATGACTTCGAGGCAACGATGGGTGACGATTACAATCAGAAGTTAGCACTTGCAATCGCTAGCCAGAGCCTGCCAGATATCATTCATGTACCGGATTATTCCACACTGGTAGAACTGGTTGAAAATGACATGATTGAAGATCTGACCAACGTGTACAACGATCTTGCATGCGATACCGTAAAGGAATCCTATGAGAGCTATGGTGATAACAATCCGTTAAATACGGTTACCTTTGACGGAAAGATTATGGCAATCCCGAAGACACAGTTAAGCGATGGTCAGGATTTCTTATGGGTAAGAAAGGATTGGCTGGACAAGCTTGGACTGGAAGAGCCGTCTACAATGGATGAAGTAGCCGATATGCTTCGTGCCTTCATCAATGATGACCCAGATGGAAATGGAGAGACTGATACCATCGGTCTTGCAGTTCGTTCGGATGTATACGGCGGTTACCCGAACAACACCTTTGGAATTGATAACATCTTCACTGCATTTGGTGCATATCCGAGCATCTGGATCGAGGATGAGGACGGAAATGCGGTTTATGGTTCTGTTCAGGATGAGATGAAGGATGCCCTGACACTGTTAAATAGCTGGTATACAGAAGGGCTGATTGATCAGCAGTTCACGACAAGAACAAACGATGACATCGTAGCGCTGATTTCCAGTGGAAAGTGTGGTGCATTCATTGGACCGTGGTGGGCACCGTTTAATACCGCATTGACTTCCAGCTATGCAACTGATGATGCGGAGTGGATTAATGTATCCGCACCGGTAGGCGAGGATGGAAAGATTCAGGCAATCAATACACAGTCTTATGCAGGATTTGTTGCTGTAAGAAAGGGCTATGAGCATCCAGAGATCGCAATGAAGATCGTTAATGTAAATGCCGAGTATGCCAAGCAGGATACAAGCGATGCTTCTCTTGAGATTCGCGAGAATCAGCCACTTGCATACTTTAACTGGCCACTTTATTGCGAGGTTCAGCCGGGCAACAATGCACAGACAATGACCGAGCATGTACTTGCAGCACTGGATGACGAGTCTAAGGTAGACACTTTAACTTCTGATGAATTAAGCTATTATCAGTCTGCTAAAAATTATCTGGCAGCTGAGGCAGAGGGCAAGAAAGCAGACTCCGCAGATTATTCTCAGTACATGTCCAGAGTCGTATCTATGTCCCGTATGATCGAGAATCCAGCAGATTTCGTGACACCAGCCTTCTATGAGACTACTGAGTCCATGGCAATCCGTTGGGCATCCTTAGAGAAGATCGAGATGCAGACTGTTTTAAAGATCATCGTTGGTGAGGAAAGCATCGATGCATTTGATCAGTTCGTATCCGACTGGAATAAGGCCGGCGGCGAGTTAATTACCGAGGAAGTAAATGAGGCAATTCAGAAGTAAAAAATAAAATAGAAGGAAAAGCAGTATAGAAGTTATCGGCCGGGGTCAAATGATTTTTGGCCCCGGCTTTCGAAAAAAAGGAGGAACCTCATGAGTCAGGCAGCAAGTAAGAAAAAGAAACGTCTGGGAAGAGAAGAGCTCACGCTTAATCTTATGATCCTTCCAGGCCTGATCATTTTAATCATATTTGTGTTTGCACCGCTCGTTGGTTCGCTGATGGCATTTGAAAATTATGTTCCGGCCAAAGGTCTTTTTAAATCAAAATGGGTGGGACTTAGCAATTTCGAATTCATTTTCAGCCTTCCAGACAGCAAGCAGGTGTTTATGAACACGCTGATCATTGCATTTTCCAAGCTGGTGGTTAACATCTTTGTTCCAGTTACGTTTGCCATTTTGTTAAATGAAATCCGTGTAAATGTTTGCAAAAAGATTTTCCAGACCGTTGTATACCTTCCGCATTTCCTGTCATGGGTTGTTCTGGCAACCGTTGTCACCAACATGTTTTCACTGGATGGCCCGATCAATGCGGTAATCAGCGCATTAGGCGGCAATCCGATTTATTTCCTTGCAGATAACAAATGGTTTCGAACGGTTATCGTTGGAACAGATGTCTGGAAAGAGTTTGGTTACAACTCTGTTGTTTATCTGGCAGCGTTAACCGGCATTGATCCGGGACTTTTCGAGGCGGCATCCATCGATGGTGCGAATCGTTTTAAGCAGATCTTACATATCACCGTTCCAGCGCTGCTGCCAACGGTTGTGTTAATGACAGCGTTAAATCTTGGAAATATTTTAAATGCAGGCTTTGATCAGGTATTTAACTTGTATAACCCGATCGTCTATGAGACAGGTGATATCATTGATACATATGTTTATCGTATCGGTATGGTAGAGCGTCAGTACAGCATTGGTACCGCAGTCGGCCTGTTAAAATCGGTAATCAGTTTTGTCTTGATTCTGGGCGCAAATAAACTGGCACAGATGACAACTGGTTCCGGTATATTCTAAAGAAAGGGGAGAAAAGTAGCATGAAAGCAAAACCAGGAAAAATAGTTTCTCAGATTCTCATCTGGCTCGTTGTTCTTTTATTTGCACTAAGCTGTCTGCTGCCACTTTTAAACATGGTTGCAATCTCCCTGAGTGGAAGTGACGCAGTTGCAGCAAATAAAGTTGGCCTGTGGCCGGTAGACTTTACCATCACTACATACAATAAGCTGCTCGGTGATTCCCAGTTCTGGCATTCGTTCTGGATTTCTGTAAAGCGAGTGGTACTTGGAACACTGATCAATATGTTTTTTACAATCTCGATGGCATATCCGCTCTCAAAGAATAAGAAGCGTTTTCGTGCCAGAGAAATCTACATGAAGATTGTCATTTTTGCAATGTTGTTTAATGGTGGTGTCATTCCGTTATTTATGGTAGTCAGCAAGCTTCATTTAAACAATACAATTTGGTCCCTCGTTCTTCCAGGTGCTGTTCCAGTATTTAATGTTATCCTGTTAATCAATTTCTTTAAAGGTGTACCAGAGTCCCTCGATGAGGCAGCCAGAATCGACGGTGCAGGTCCAATCACAGTACTGTTGAAGGTGTATCTGCCGATTTCTCTTCCGGCATTGGCTACGGTTGGCCTGTTTGCTATCGTAAATCACTGGAATGATTATTTCTCTGGCTTGATCTATATGAGCAAAGCGTCAATGTATCCGCTGCAGACCTATATTCAGCAGCTGACCGTTGATTTGACACAGATCACCGATGCAGATCAGTTAAAGCAGTTATCTGCGTTAAATAACCGTTCCTTTAATGCGGCAAAGATCGTAGTTTCCACGATCCCGCTGTTAGTAATCTATCCGTTCCTGCAAAAATATTTTGTAACAGGTATGGTAATTGGAGCTGTGAAAGAGTAAAATAAAAATAAACGTAGCGATACATATAATGCATATATGATGCATATAAGGATAGGATGCCAGAGCGTAGAAACACATTTTTACCTCTGGCATCGCGTGATAATGGAAAGGAGAGGAATATGGCAATTCAAATCAGCCAGAATGGACGTCTGATGACACTTCAGACAAAAGATTCAAGCTATCAGATGCTTGCAGACGAAAAGGGTGTGCTGCTCCATTTATACTATGGAAACAGCATTAATGCAGAGGATTTGTCCGATTTGATTGTGAGAAGTGATGTCGGTTTTTCAGGAAATCCAGAGGAGGCCGGACGTGACCGCACCTACTCACTTGATACGCTCCCGCAGGAAGTGGCTTCGAGTGGCATCGGTGACTACAGAGAGGATATGGTTCGTCTGATACATGCGAATGGCAGCTGCGCTGCTGATTTTCGTTTTGAAAGCAGCGAGGTCGTATCTGGTGCCTATTCGATTCCGGGGCTTCCGGCGTTGTATGACACAAAAGACAGCAGTGATGATGAAAGCAGGAAAGATCAAGCAGACGGCAAAGCGCATGAAACCAACGAAACGCATGCTACTAGCGAAATTCATGCTACTAACGAAACGCATGCTACTAGCGAAACGCTTGTCGTTCGTATGAAAGAAAAAGCTTCCGGTGCGATTCTTACCTTATATTATGGTGTGTGGGAAAACGAAAATGTGATCACAAGAACGGCAAGCCTGACCAATACTGGCAAGGAACCACTCTTTATTGAGAAGTTTCTTTCATGCAGCATCGA
>CAVCXB010000102.1:0-10797 GCA_963605535.1 Wujia chipingensis | reverse complement strand
TGATCTGCATTGGTAACTGCCTGACGCTTTGCCGGCTCACCTACCAGACGCTCACCAGTCTTTGTGAATGCAACAACGGATGGTGTTGTACGAACACCCTCTGTATTTGTAACAACTACCGGCTTTCCACCTTCCATAACTGCTACGCAGGAATTCGTAGTACCTAAGTCAATACCAATAATCTTTCCCATAATCTAATTTCCTCCTAGATTGATCTTTTTGTTTTGTAATCCAATCTTTCTTTATCAAATATGCAGCTTATGCTGCGTCTAATATGCTTATTTAAATGTGTTTGTTCTTTATCGGCTTTTTGCCAACTTTGAACTTAGAACTTAGTTTGCAACCTGTACCATGGAATGTCTTACAACGGTTCCGTGATATAAGTAACCCTTCTGAAACTCCTGAGCTACTGTATTCTCACCAAGGTTTTCATCCTCGACGTGCATTACTGCATTGTGCAGGTTTGGATCGAATGGCTTGCCAACTGCTTCAATCGGCTCAACACCCATATCCGTCAGCGCTTTCTGTAACTGCTTGTAAACCATATCCATACCGCTTACAAATGGATCGCTCATCTGATCTTCGCTGATTCCTGCGAATCCACGCTCGAAGTTATCTATAATCGGAAGAAGCTTCTCGACAACGGACTTCGCACCCATGTCAAACATGGTGGATTTTTCTTTCTCGCTTCTCTTGCGGAAGTTTTCAAACTCGGCAAGATTGCGCTTTCTCAAATCTTCAAGCTGTGCGGTCAGATCTTCGATCTGCTTATCTTTCTTATCCTTTTTCTTACCAAAGAAACGCTTCTTGTCGCCCTTATCGTCGGCCTGCGCATCCTTGTCTTCTGGCTGTTCCTCAGAAGCCTCTGCCTCAGTCTGCTCGCTGATGTCCTCAGCGTCTGCCTGCTGCTCAGTCTCCTCAAGAATCTCATCCGTAACTGTTTCTTTTTCCATATCTGTCACGATATATCCGCCTTTCTTTCTCCTGATTGATTTTCATATTCGATTGATTTTCATACTCAATTGATTTTCATACTGCTTTCTTTCAGGATCATTCCTCAGGCCTGACCTAAGGTTCATTTTTTTTATAAATTGCATCCAGCTGATCCCTTAAATTCTTTAGCGTGCCTACGACCTTTTCGTAATCCATACGTTTCGGTCCAACCACACCGAGGGTTCCCTGAACGCCATCACCCAGATCATATCTGGCTGTTACCACGCTGCAGTCCTTCATGTCCTGCATACCGTTTTCCTCGCCGATATAAACCTGAATGCCCGAATTGCTTTCCGAACCGCTCTCCGAAGGCTTTTCTGAATTGTCTTCAAGCAGCTTCGCCAGCTCTTCTTTTTCTTCAAAAGTGGAGATCAGGCGCTGTGCATTTTTCTCATCTGAAAGCTCCGGGTAACGGAATATATTGTTGGCACCGCTGGTATAAATCACTGGTGCCGATTCATGCTTGATCGCCTCTGCGATCGCCTCGAGCACACTGCCGACAACGGAACTGTAATCGCCTGCCTGCTCTTTTAACTGAGTGATGATACCAAGATTAATCTGGTCAATCGTCAGACCGTTCAAAGCGCTGTTGATGAGGACATTTAACTTTAGAAGCTCTTCTTCACTGATATCGGTATCGATGTTTAAGATCGTGTTCTTCACAAGATTTCCTTCAACTACGATAACCGCTAACAGCTTTCCTGCTTCCATTCGTGAAAGCTGCAGGAACTTTAATTTGTTGGCACCAACCTGCGGTCCGGTAATCATCGTCGCGTAGTTGGTATTTGCTGCAAGAACCTTGACCATCTGCTTTAGTAAAAGCTCAAGCCGGTCAACTCTCTTGACCACAACCTCCTGAAGTTCGTTGTTTTCTTTCTCACGGGTCTTCATCAGGTGATCCACATACAGGCGGTAGCCTTTATCCGACGGGATTCGTCCGGCGGAGGTATGTGGCTGAATGATCAGTCCCATCTCCTCGAGATCCGCCATCTCATTTCGGATGGTAGCGGAACTTAAGTTCAGATCGGTGTACTTGGAAATCGTGCGTGAGCCTACCGGTTCGCCGGTCTCCAGATAATTTTTAATGATAGCGGTAAAAATCTTCCATTTTCTGTCATCCAGTTCCAAAAGCTCACTTCCTTTTCCTTTGTTTCTATTAGCACTCATCATCTCTGAGTGCTAACGATTATAAAATAGCACTATCGGGGCGTATTGTCAATATGTTTTGTCAAAAAAGTTGTGAATATTTTTTGAAGTGAGGTTTCTGCCGAAAATGTATTAAAAAAGCGCTTATTCATTTTCAGAATAAACGCTAAAAAAAGTTTACATCACTTTCATAATGGCCTGCACAATCCACATAACGCCGACCACTGTGACAGCTCCAAACAATACATAAACCGTGCGAAGCGGCATTGCGGTTCTCCACAGATGCTTCTCGTCGATGATATCGGTGATAAACTTCATCTCAGCTTCAGAAAGCTTTGACTTGTCGAGCGTCATGATCTGCTCGTCTTTCTTGGTACACAGAACAACCTCATCCTTGCGGTTGTAGGCACCAAGCACCTGTGACCACTCATACTTACGCTCGTCCTGAGCCTCGATGCGGTAGTTTACGATCTGCTCTTTTGTGATGCGGATATGCTTTCCCGTTTTCTTTAACCACTCCTCGTTCTGAGCAGCCTTCTTAAAACGGCTGATGTGGTTGACATTCATATAAACGACAAGGACTAGTAAAATAAAGCCCATGCCTCCGTTTATGATCGCGGTGTTGCTGGTTCCCGCTAAAATCTGCGGAAGTGCGGATGACATCATCAACAAGGAAAATGCATACATAAGCACATTCAGCATAACATAGCTTTTCTTTCTGCAGTACATATTCCAGATGGACATCTCATAGAATTTTTTTCCGTCCAGCAAAACGGAACAATCGACCTGATACATCTTTTCCTCTTTTCTGTGCTATAGACAACTGATCCTGTAGCACTTTGTAATAATCTGCGAAGCTTACTCGCAGAAATCAGCCATGATCCAGTTTGCTACCTCCATGCCCTTAAGCGTAAGCGCCACATGTGTGTCATCGGCCTTCATCATCCCCATCGCGATATACCGCTTGATCACGTCCCCATATACTTCGTCAAATGTCTCGCCGAAGCGTGTGTAAAAGTCAGCCAGTCGTACCCCCTCTTTTGTGCGAAGGCCAAGAAATGCCATTTCTTCCATCTGCTCGAAGCGAGTAAGTGTCTCGCACTCAAGAAAGCAAGTGAAGATGGATTCTGGCGATTTCCAATTGATTTGAGAAAATTCTTTTGTGTCGGTGAGAACCTTTAAGCGAAGAAAATCGCTTCCGCTTCTTATATAAGAAGCAGCCCCCGTGCCGACTCCAAGGTATTCGCCGCAATGCCAGTATTTCAAGTTGTGCTTGCACTGTCTGCCCGGAAGTGCGTAGTTGGAAATCTCGTAATGCTCATAACCCGCCTGTGCAAGTAACTTCCAAGTAAGCTCATCCATCTGGACAACCTCGTCTTCAGAAGGGAGGGATTTACAGCCATCCCCAGAACAGGCACGGCACGCATCTTCGTCGCCATATTCGTCAAAGAAAGGAGTGCCCTCCTCGATGATAAGGCTGTAAGCGGAGATGTGCTCCGGATGAAGTGCAAGTACACGTTCCAGCGTTTTCTGGTAGGAGGCTGGTGTCTGACCCGGAAGGGAACCCATCACGTCGATGTTGATGTTGTCAAAGCCGACGCGTCGGGCTAGTTTAAAGGTAGACAAAAAATCTTCCCATGTGTGAATACGCCCGAGAAGCACCAGTTCCTCGTTGTCGGAAGACTGAAGACCGATGCTTAGGCGGTTGATTCCTGCCTTTTTGTAGGCACGAAGCTTTTCCTCGTTTGCTGTGCCAGGATTGCACTCTGCGGTGATCTCAGCATCAGGTGACAAAACGAAGGATTCTCGCACAGTATTCATTAGTTCGATCATCTGAGTAGATGACAGTAACGATGGCGTGCCGCCTCCGAGGAAGATACTGTCGACAACATAATCCGAAGTTCGATTTCTATTTGTACTTTCATTTATACTTCTATTCGTACTTGCGTTTGAAGAATTTGCGCTTGTATTTGAATCAGAAGCTTCTTGTAAGCGTCTTCCGAATGCTTTTATCTGTCCGTTTAGGCTGCGAAGATACGCTGCCCGAACCTCATCGGAGGCTGGGGCAGACAAAAAGTCGCAGTAGCGGCACTTTCTCACACAAAATGGGATGTGAATATAGAGGCCAAGAGGTGTTCCTTTTGCCAATGGTTGTTTTGGCAATGGGTGCTCCACTAATGGCTGGTCTGACAATGATCTTTGTGCCTGCACGGGATTACTCCTCATCGAGCTTGAGCACGCTCATGAATGCCTTCTGCGGAATCTCTACGTTTCCGACCATACGCATACGCTTCTTTCCTTCCTTCTGCTTTTCAAGAAGTTTCTTCTTACGGCTGATATCACCACCGTAACATTTTGCAAGGACATCCTTGCGCATTGCGCGGACGGTCTCTCTGGCGATGATCTTGCTGCCGATAGCTGCCTGAATCGGAATCTCGAAGAGCTGTCTCGGAATCTCGTCCTTAAGCTTTTCGCACATCTTTCTTCCTCTCTCGTAAGCGCTGTCTGCGAATACGATGAAGGAAAGGGCATCGACCATTTCCTTATTTACAAGGATATCCAGCTTAACAAGTTCGGAACGCATATAGCCCTTGAGCTCGTAATCAAATGATGCGTAGCCTCTTGAGCGAGACTTGAGCGCATCAAAGAAATCGTAGATGATCTCGTTTAACGGCAAATCGTACTTTAATACAGCACGATTCTCCTCGATATACTCCATACCAAGATAGATACCTCTTCGCTCCTGACACAGATCCATGATCGCACCGATATACTCACTCGTTACCATGATCTCGGCGGAAACGACTGGCTCTTCCATGTGCTCGATCGCAGACGGATCCGGCATATTAGACGGATTGGTCAACTCGATCATGGTGCCATCTGTCTTATAAATATGGTAGACAACGCCCGGTGCCGTGGTAACAAGGTCAAGGTTGTACTCTCTTTCCAGACGCTCCTGAATGATCTCTAAGTGAAGAAGACCCAAGAAGCCGCAGCGGAAACCAAAGCCAAGTGCGATGGAGGTCTCTGGCTCGTACTGAAGGGAAGCATCATTTAACTGAAGCTTTTCAAGCGCATCGCGAAGATCCGGGTACTTTGCACCGTCGGCCGGATACAGACCACAGTATACCATCGGATTGACCTTCTTGTAGCCTGGAAGCGGTTCATCTGCCGGATTGTCATTGTTTGTAATCGTGTCACCGACGCGGGTTTCACGCACATTTTTGATACTGGCGGTGATGTAGCCAACCATACCGGCGGACAGCTCGCTGCACGCGATAAACTGGCCTGCACCAAAATAGCCAACCTCAACAACCTCTTCTACGGCCCCAGTTGCCATCATGCGGACGGTATCGCCCTTCTTGACGGTTCCCTCCATGATACGACAAAATACGATAACACCGCGGTAGGAATCGTACTTCGAGTCAAAGATCAACGCCTTAAGCGGTGCAGTTGGATCGCCCTTTGGTGCCGGAATTTTGTGAACGATCTCCTCGAGAACAGCCTCGATATTGATTCCGTTCTTTGCGGAAATGCGCGGTGCATCCTGTGCCTCAATGCCGATAACATCCTCGATCTCAGCCGCTACGCGGTCCGGATCGGCACTCGGTAAGTCAATCTTGTTGATAACTGGGAAAACGTCCAGATCATGGTCTAATGCCAGATAGACGTTTGCCAGTGTCTGTGCCTCAATACCCTGTGCGGCATCGACTACCAGAATCGCGCCATCACATGCGGCAAGGCTTCGTGATACTTCATAGTTAAAGTCGACATGTCCAGGAGTATCAATTAAGTTGAAAATATACTCCTCTCCATCCTGGGCCTTATACATAGTACGCACAGCCTGGGACTTTATGGTTATGCCTCTCTCTCTTTCAAGATCCATATTGTCCAGAACCTGTTCCTGCATCTCTCTGCTGGTCAAAAGGCCTGTTTTTTCAATAATACGGTCTGCCAGTGTGGACTTTCCGTGGTCTATATGCGCAATAATACAGAAATTGCGAATCCTGCTCTGTTCTGATAACGACAATTTGTAACCCAACCTTTCATAAAACGTTCATAGAAACAAGCAGCAGCTGCCTTTGCAGCTGCTGCCTTATGATTTGCTTGTTGTGTCGGCTTATACCAGCGCAACAGTCTCTCTTGCGATTGCAAGCTCTTCGTTTGTCGGAATAACGGCAACCTTAACCTTAGAAGCCGGAGTGGAGATCATGGTGTTCTCGCCTCTCTTCTTGTTTGCCTCATGGTCAACCTCGATGCCAAGATAAGTCAGACCGCTTAAGATTTTCTCTCTTGCATTTACATCATTCTCACCAACACCTGCTGTGAAAGCGATTGCATCTACACCGTTCATAGCAGCAACATAAGAACCGATATACTTGATTACGCGATAGATAAATGCCTCGTTTGCTGCCTTTGCTCTGTCATTTCCTTCGTTCTCAGCCTTTGTGATATCACGGAAATCGCTGGAAACACCGGAGATACCCAGAACGCCGGACTTCTTATTTAAGATATTCAGAACTTCATCAACCGTCTTGTTCTCCTTGTTGCAGATATACTGAACAACAGCCGGATCCACATCACCACTTCTGGTACCCATGATCAGACCTTCCAGAGGAGTCAGACCCATGCTGGTATCTACACACTTGCCGCCGATGGATGCGGAGATACTTGCACCGTTTCCTAAATGGCAAACGATAACCTTGCAGTTTTCCGGATCCAGATTTGCAAACTTGATGGTCTCCTTGGAAACGAAGCTGTGGCTGGTTCCGTGGAAGCCGTAACGACGGATGCCGTACTTTTCATAGTACTCATATGGAATTGCATACAGATATGCCTTTCTTGGCATGCTCTGTCCAAATGCGGTATCAAATACTGCTACCTGCGGTACGCCCGGCATAGCTGCCTCACATGCCTCAATACCGATCAGGTTTGCCGGATTGTGCAAAGGTCCGAGGTCGAAGCACTCTCTGATAACCTTCTTAACATCCTCATTTACAACGATGGAATCGCTGTATACCTGACCTGCGTGCAGAACGCGGTGTCCTACTGCGGAAATCTCCTTGATATCTGCGATCACACCATGATCCTTATCGGTCAGTGCGTCCAGAACCAGCTTTACAGCGATCTGATGATCCTTCATCGGAGACTCAACTACGTAGTCATCCTTTCCAGCCGGCTTATGAGTCAGCTTGGAACCGTCAATACCAATTCTCTCGCAAAGTCCCTTTGCCAGTACCTCCTCTGTCTCAGAATCAATCAGCTGATACTTCAGAGAAGAACTGCCGCAGTTAATAACTAATACCTTCATAATTTATCTCCCATCTGCTGCCCATGCAGCGTTTGTATCGTTGCCGTCCGTAGGGCAGACTATGCCCAGAACGCAACAGGCTGATTTTATTCTACCGCTTTTCAAAAAAGTTGTAAAGTACAAAGTTGCCCGAAAGTTTACTGAATATTTGGATTCGCATAATAATAATCTGCTATATCCTGCTTCAGCCTGTTCCATGCATCCTCATTTTCCACGTAATACAGTGGACAAGCCTTACCGTCACAGTCAAAATGACGAATGACGTGATCCGGTGTGAGGTTCTCCTGCTGTAAGAGCCATGCCGTCAGCTTTACGAGTGTATTGTATGTAGTATCCGAAAACTTTCCGGTCTCGTCCGGATGACATACCTCGATGGAGATCGTATCTGGATTTCTGGAGCGAACTGCATACGCCAACTCATTTAATGGAAGGCACTGCACCACCTCACCCTCGAGTCCGACAATCAAATGCGCACTTGCCTGTCTGCCAGCACCCTCTACTGCTGGGTTATCGAGTGAATCAAAATAGTCACGGTTTGCCTTTGCAGAGCTGCCCGGATTTGCCACATAGTGGATCGCAATGTCGTGAACCGCGTCAAGTGCGATTGCTGGTCTTGAAATCTCATTGATGTGGATCAGGTCAACTGTGATCCAGTCTGGAATTACAATGCCAGATGGGTCAATTACTTTTCCGGCTGCTGCAGCATTGTCCGTATTTACCGTTGCTGCCACCGATGCTACGGCCTGATTTTCAACCGGCTGATTCTGCTCTGCTGGTGTTTCTACAACTGTTTCCAGCTGCTGCATCTGTGTCTGAATCGTTTCTGGTTGATCCTGATTTTCCTGCTCCTGCTGAGAGGTTACTACTACTCCTGGCTCATTCGCAGCCTCAACAGACTGCATCATTGTTTCCTGCGAGGTCTGTGCTGGAAGCGTCTGCTGCGGCTTATTGTTCTTTTTATTGCTACAGGATTTAAAAAGAACGGCAACGGCAATAATGACAATCACAACAAGTGCAATTGCTGCAATCAGCCGCTGCTTTAATGCTCGAATCTGTTCCTGTCTGCGCTGCTCCTCACGAAACTTCTTCTCGCGTAGAATGCGTTGCTCGATCTCAAAAGTGCCATCGGCCATCTTCGCCCGTCGCTCTGCATTTTTTCTCTGGTTTTCAAATGCTTTTTTGCGTTCTTGTTCAGTCATATACGAATACCTTTCAATGTTGCTAAGGATTACCCTTTGCTCAATACCGGAAAGAAAAACATTTACTTTTTTCTCATCCTATATTACAATAAGAATGCCATGTTGTTTCTAAATTAACGCCGGCCTGATGACCAAACGTATTATTTATTATATGCGAATTTGAATCATCTGTAAAGCATTTACTATTAAGTTAAATATTAAGATTTGTTTTCGATTTCCACGTTTTCTAAGTTGTTAATTTTTAACTTTTAGCTTTTGTTTTTTACTTTTCGTTTTTCATTTAGTTTTTATTTTTTAAGGAGTACTGTTATTATGAAAGACAAAATCATGAATTTTCCCCTGATCCGTTGGGCTGTCAACCTGCGGATCTGCAAATGGGCTGCCAAAAATCCTGTTTTGTCGCGCTTTTGCAATTATGAAGTCATCAGCTATCTTGTCTGCGGTGTTCTTACCACCGTAATTAGTTATGTTAGCTACTTCGTAATCCGCATGTTTGCGGGAGTGCTGGTCTCCCAGTGTATTTCCTGGGTGCTCGCCGTTGCATTTGCCTACGTCACCAACAAGATTTTTGTCTTCCTGTCGGATGACTGGTCCGCATCTGTCTTAAAGAAGGAATTGATTTCCTTTATCAGCTGTCGACTCTTTTCCTTCTTTACCGACACGGCCTTTATGGAGATCACGGTTACTCTGCTTGGCTGGAATGAGCCGGCAATGAAACTGCTCTCCAATGTATTTGTTTTGTTGATCAACTACATCGGCAGCAAGCTATTTGTTTTTAAGAGCAAAAACAAAACCATATCATATTAAGAAAGGATTCGCACGCTATGAATTTGAATTTACAAAAAATCGCACCCAAAGTGGCACATTCAAAGCGAACGTGGAAGGACTATCTGCCATATCTTTTGGCTTTCTTTATTCCAGTTCTTTCCATGATCATGATCTTCATCGGAAAGGAAATCTACCCGTTTGGCGACCGTTCTTTCCTTCGTACTGATCTCTATCATCAGTACGCACCATTTTTTCAAGAATTAAAAGACAAGCTCTCAAACGGTGAAAGCCTGTTTTACACATGGGATATCGGTTTGGGAACAAACTTTATGGCAATCTTTGCCTACTACCTGTCCAGCCCGCTGAACTGGTTTTTATTCCTTTGTCCAAGCTCACTTGTCATTGAGTTTATCACGTATGGCATCGTCTTAAAGATGGCGCTTTCAAGTCTTACCATGACCTGGTACTTAAATCGCCACAACCATACAAACAGCATCGCAGCTGCTTTCTTTGGTATCTTCTACGGATTAAGCGGTTACATGGCAGCTTACAGCTGGAATATCATGTGGCTGGACTGCATGTTCCTGTTGCCAGTGATTTTCCTTGGACTCGAGCGATTAATCAATGAGGACAAATGCTATCTGTACTGCATCAGCCTTGCTCTTGCGATTCTTTCCAATTATTATATTGCAATCATGATCTGCATTACACTCGTCATTTACTTTGTGATCTGCATGATCTTGGCAAAGGGAAAGAATTTTAATTATCCAAAAAAGATTTTAACCTTTGGTCTGTTTTCTCTGCTGGCGGGTGGTCTGGCAGGCGTTGTTCTTCTTCCAGAAATCGCAGCGCTTTCCTACACGGCCTCTGGCAATTTCAGCTTTCCAAAGGATTGGTCCTCTTACTTTTCCATGTATGACATGATTGCGCGTCATCTGGTCAATGTAGAGGTTGAGATTGGTTTAAAGCACTGGCCAAACATCTATTGTGGCGTCGGCATTTTATTGTTTGTCCCACTGTACTTTATGAACACGAAGATTTCCTTCAAGGAAAAGATTTCTTATCTGTGCCTGATTATCTTCTTCTACTTAAGTTTCAGTACCAATGTGCTCAACTTTATCTGGCACGGTTTCCACTATCCGAACTCGCTTCCATGCCGCCAGTCCTTTATCTATATATTATTCTTGCTGGCAATGGGCTACAAAGGCTTCCTTGGCTTAAAGGATCGCCCAAAGAAACAGTATCTTGGCGTGCTGCTCGGTGTTGTCGCCTTTATCATTCTGGCTGAAAAGCTTGAGGGCACCTACACCGGCACCGGTGACGGACAGTATTATCTGTTCTCTTCCTTCTATTTAAGTATTCTGTTTGTAATGCTGTATG
>CAVCXB010000101.1:0-11113 GCA_963605535.1 Wujia chipingensis | reverse complement strand
GGGGCTTACATCCCACCACCTAAAGGTAGTGGGTTTTACGCCCTATCTTATAAAATACGCCATGTTCCAGCCTGATTTTTCATAATGTAACATTGTTTTTTTCTTTTTTCCATTGCAGCCTTTACATCTTCTATAATATTCTCAATCTGATCATCAGGCGCATTCTTTGCAATGATCTGAACCGATTTGATCGGAAATGCTAAAGTTGATTCAAATTTATCCGTTAAAACTAAGAAAAAAGCTTCAGAATCTCGCTTTCGCACAGTCTTCATTAACTGCTTTTCTCTTTCTGTTTGCTCCTGCTGAATTACTAATATGTATAAATCAAAATACACCCTATCTTCTACTTCATATCGCAATAATGATGCATTCTTAAAATAACTCATTCTAATCATTGTTTCATCTTTTTCAAAGATTTCATTTATCTTCTCTGTTAAGACAGCCGCTTCATTTTTCTCATCGCATACCGCAATTTTAATCATAGTCCCTCGTTCCTCCCTTTTTTATATTAGAGCAGTCTCTCCATCCGTTTAATTCTCTTACATCTGCCATGACCTCAAAATATTCAGTCGGCACACCAAGTCTTTGCAGCAGATAATCCCCTGCCATTTTCTATTTTCCGAAGCTCAGTCCTTGTACAGACGCTTTTTCTTCAGAGGTGCCGCAGCGGCACCGTTCTTTCTGCACGAATTTTCCGCAATATTGATTGTACCGCCACAGCCATAAAAATTCCTCTTTGCTCATATGCAATTATCCAATCCACACCTTTTTATCTAATGCCGGGCAACTGATGCATACCTTTACATCCTCTTTTGGCTTTACATAGACAATCAGTCTGCCATTGTGTGTCTTTCTGTGGGACTCGTGATACGGCGTTAGGTCTGCCAGATCGCCATTTTCCAGTCCGAGAAGGGTTCCTCCGATGACCTCTGCCGTGATCTCCAGATCTTCTGCCGCTAATACACCGTTCTCATCGGTGAGTGAGACTTCAATCTGCATCACCTCGACCACGCTCGCCTTCTGTACGGTCTCTTCTTCTTTGCCGTTTGCTATCGCCTCATCTGCCTTCTCAATTTGATCAACTCTATCAACGGTATCTTCTGCGCGCCATACCTTTGCAGACAATTCGACTGCTTTTCCTGCTGTCTGAATGCTGCACTCGGTCTCGCCGCATACAGCCTTAAGCACACCGGACTCATAAGAAAAACGCCATTCGGTGCAGCCTTCTTTTTCAAGGTAGGTTCCGCCACGTAACACACTTTCACCATCTGCACCCACTATGCTCAGAGAAACATCCTCAAAATCAGCTGCATTCTCTGCGTCCTCAGCATTCCTTACCTTCTCTGGCTTCTCCACATTCGTGAAGACGCGGACAACCACATTTTCCCCTTCCTTATAATTCCAATGTGCATTCCATGGTCTCCACTCATGCTCATCGCCGTCGTCCGGGCGTGTCAGGATGCAAATAAACGGCACAGTGCTCCAAAATGCCTTTCTTCGATAGAAGCCCGGTTTCTCAAATCCTGCCAAATCCATCAAACCGGCTGCGGAACCATGGATTGGCCAGCCATGCGCCTCACCGAGATAATCAATTCCGGTCCACAAGAACTGTCCGCTGATGTATGCGTTGTCGCGCACAGCGCACCACTGCTCGTAACCGCCGCCATTTTCACTTCCTAAAAATGGCTTGTCCGGGAAACGTTTGTGGCTTTCCTCATACAAATGCTCTTTATAATTATAGCCAACGACATCAAGCGCATCGAAGAAGCCGATATGGGAGGACAATTCCGGGAATGCCGCCGCGAGTGTCACCGGTCTGGTCGTATCCTGTGTGCGCACAATCGCTGCCAGTTCCTTTGAAATCACGCTAAGGCGCTCGGCATTTGGCTTATCCGGGTCATACTGACGCTCTTTTGCAGGCTTATTGGCATCGTTATTTCCGGTCATGGTTTCAAATAGCGGGTGGCAATATGGATCATTGGGGTAGTCAATCTCATTTCCGATGCTCCACATCACAATACTCTGATGGTTGCGGTCACGGCGCACCATGTCCTTTAAATCGCGCTCATGCCACTCTGGGAAATCCTCTGCGTAGCCCTCATGCTTCGGCGGATAAACGTTGTGTCCGGTAGACCACTTATTTTTCGGATTCTCCCACTCGTCAAATGCCTCATCCATCATCAAAAGACCAAGTTCGTCGCACAGATCATACAATTCCGGCATATGCGGATTGTGACTGCATCGAATCGCATTGCAGCCGGCCTCCTTTAATTTGAGCAGACGGCGAAGCCATACCTCGCGGTACATTGCCGCACCCAGACAGCCACCATCATGATGAACGCACACACCCTTAAACTTCGTTTCCTTGCCATTTAAGAAAAATCCATAATCGGGATCAAACACAAATGTACGAATACCGACACGCTCTTTATCCAGTACGATTGCACTTCCCTCTTCCTTCTCAAAGGAAACGCAAAGCTCGTATAAATCGGGCTTCTCGCAAGACCAAAGCTTTGGCTGTCCAATCATTCCATTTAAATAGAAGTTTTTCTTCTCACGCGCATCAATCGCAGCTGGAACTCGCGCAAAAACAACCGGCTCCTCATCGCTTCCACATAAGTTTAAGCTGGCAGTAAGCGTTCCAATCACACGCTCATCCAGCTCATTTGCCAGCTCGACATCGGTGTGAACGGCTGCGGACTGCTCATCTGCTCTGGACACATGAAAGGCAACACCGTTCCATACTGCATGAATCGGTTCCTCCACTACGAGATATGCCTTGCGGTAAATGCCGGATCCGGTAAACCAGCGGGAATCTGCCAGATCGGTGTGGCATACGCGCACCGTAATCTCGTTGTCAATCGCGCCAAACCGGACAAAATCAGTGAGATCGTAGCTGATCTGCGTATAGCCGTAAGGACGCTTTCCGATGTGGTAGCTGTTGCACCATATTCTACTATTTTTATAGATTCCATCAAATACGACTCTCACGCGCTTTCCCTTATATGTCTCCGGCAGTGAAAAGCGCACGCGATACCAGCCGATTCCACCGCTCAGATAGCCGGTTCCGCTAGAATTTGTTTTTTCAAATGGCATATGCACAGACCAGTCGTGCGGCAGTTCAACGTTTGTCCATGCGCTGTCATCGTATCCCTTGTACCATGCCTGCGGCTCCTCTCCATAGTGGAACTTCCAATTCTCATTTAAAGCAATATATGTTCTATCCATGATTTTCCTCCTATTCAAAAAAGGGCGAGACACCTCACGATGTCCGCCCCCAGCCTTATTAGCCGATATCCGGCTCATCCTTTAAGGTTATGGTTCCCGGCTGCTTGCCATCTGTCTCGAATACGACGATCTCATTTCGTCCCTCCTTTAACAGTGGTGCCGGAATATAAAGTCTCTTCTGCGGTCCAATCTCCCAGAATCGACCCAGATTAAATCCATTTAAGAAGATACAGCCCTTGCCCCAGCCTTCAAAGTCGAGGAAGGTGTCACCCTTTGTATCCACATCCAATGTGAAGTGATAGAATGCCGGAAGTCCCTCGGTGTAGCCCTTTGTGTAATCCAGCTTCTCCATGTTATCAAGCGGCAGGCAATACTCCTCCCAGTTTAAGTGGGTATGACCGTTGATCTGAACATGGCCGTCGATACCCTTTCTCTGATGCTCCATTCTCGGTCCGAAGTTGACACGACCCAGGTTCTCAACGAGAATATCAAGCGGTGCGCCCTTCTCGAACGTAACTGGCTTTCCATCTTCCTTTGCAAAATCTACGCCAGCCTTTGCTTCACTTAGCAGCTGTCTGTCATACAGTGTTACGAGCGGCTTACGGTCAACAAAGAGATTTGCACGGTCATTTGCCTCGTACAAACGAATTTTTTCGAGATTCTGCTCCTTCTCTAGTTTCGTGTGATACAAAATGTATCCATAATTCTGGCCTAAACGCTCCATGGAAGTCGGGAACTTGCAGCTTACCGGTGCAGAAAGCTCCTCAAGCGACTCAAACAGTCCGACTCTCGCATCGTACTGTAACGTGCCATATGCCTTCTTCTCGATCTTTGTGCTGTAGGTCACTTCCGGAACTGGTGCATACTTGCGAATGACTTCCTGATAACGGCGATACTTCTCGGTGATATCACCAGCCTCAGTCAGCACACCATCATAATCATAGGAAGTAACATCCGGTGTCAGCTCATCGTAGTAGTTGGAGCCGTTCATGAATCCGAAGTTTGTGCCGCCCTCAAACATATAGATATTGACATGACCCAGTTCCAGCATCTTGTCCAGATCCTTTGTGCTCTCCTCTAAGTTGCCTTTCATATGACCGCCATTTCCCCAGTGGTCGAACCAGCCAACCCAGAACTCGGTACACATCAGTGGGCCGCCCTTTGTATACTGCTTTAATACCTCGAAACGCTCCTCGGTGCGGGAACCAAAGTTTCCTGTCGGAAGTGCGCCCTCTAAGTGACCGCAGGAAAGGGATTCGTGCATCGGGCCATCGGAGGTAACAAGCGGAACAACGGTTCCAAAATCGATCATGATCTGTCTCATGGTCTCCAAATATTCCGTGTCATCGCCATAGTAGCCGTACTCATTTTCTACCTGCATCATGATAACCGGGCCGCCATAATTTACCTGAAGCGGTGCCAATACTTTGAACAATTCTTTATAATAAGAACGGATATGGTCTAAAAATGGCTTATAGCATCCGCGAAGCTTCATGCCGTCCTCTGCCAAAAGCCATGCCGGAAGTCCGCCAAACTCCCACTCTGCGCAGATGTACGGTGACGGGCGAATAATGACCCACAGTCCCAACTCCTGTGCGGTATGTACAAATTTTGCGATGTCGAGCATACCATCAAAATGAAACTCGCCCTTGTTTGGCTCGTGCATGTTCCACGGAATGTAAGTCTCAACGGTGTTGCAGCCCATCGCCTTTAACTTTTCCAAACGGTCCTTCCAGTATTCTGGAACCACACGGAAATAGTGGATTCCACCGGAAATGATTTGAAATGGCTTGCCATCCAGATAAAAATTGTCCTTAATTTCAAATGTATGTGTCATAACAGCAACTCCTCTTTTTATTTTTGTAACTATTCAGAACCATGCAAAATCAAGATACAGCTCTGAACAGTTACTTTTTTTCAACAAAAGAAGCGAGATGACCAAAGGTCACCCCGCCCCTTTATGCGTTCACTGACCCATTTTGTGTGGGTAGCTATTTACTCTTACTTTTTTTCTCAATCTGCAGTCGATTGATTGAATTGATCGGATTCCATTGATCCGGTTGGATTATTCTGCATCACCATAAACTTCGGTCAGCTGCTTCTGAAGCTCTTCGATAACGATATCCATACCTGCATCCTTTAATGCCTGCTGATACTCAGTAACGATCTCTTCTGCAGTACCGCTATACTTACCGAATGCAATCTGCTTCATGTAGTTGGTGTTAACTTCGTTGATGGTGTTAATGTAAGACTGAATATCATCAACATTTGCAACAAACTTACCATACGGATAACCGATCTTTACTTCGTCATACTCTGCATACAGCTCATCAATCGTATCCCAATCCTTTGTAGCGTCACGAATCTCTAACAGATCGTTACGTCCCCACCAGAAGTTGGTAGTAATGCTTTCAGTATCAGAATTGTAGGAATCCGGTGTGATACGAAGACCTTCATCGTCAACATCCCACTGAACACCCTTCTGACCATAGTTGATCAGGTCATAGCACTCTTCATCGTTTCGAAGCAGATCGTAAACCATAAGTGCTCTCTCCGGATTCTCAGAACCGTAGGAAACTGCCATTGCACCGTGCGTGATATTTAAAGAAACAAGATTGCTTGTCTCTTCGCCGAACCAGAAGAAACCAACCTCAGCATCCGGATCATTCTCCTTTGTCTTGTTGATCAGTCCGGTCCAGGTCTGGGTATGATGCTGATGTGCAGCAGTCTTTCCAAGCTTGAAATCAGATTCGTTATCAGCAGAAGTATTGTTTAAAACGTCTGTCTTCCAAACGCCCATCTCATCCCACTTCTTCATAGTCTCTGCAAACTCTACCAGCATATCTGTATCGGTATACAGCGGGCAAATGATGTTGTACAGATCGTCCTTTGTGCCGCCCCAGTAAGCCTGAGATGCCAGACCATCGATGGATACAAAATCACTGTGGGAGGAAACCCAGCCGCCTGCCATGGTCGCATACTGTGTACCATCCGAATCCCATGGAGTTACAACGCCAAGCTCATCCTTATTTGCACATACATACTCAAAGTAAGTAGTCATGTCTTCCCAGCTATGAACGCCATCCTCAAGACCTGCTTCTTTTGCCCAGTCAAGACGATATGCAAAACCATGATTGGTCCACTGTGCATAATTGTCCTCTGGCATCAGATAAATGTTGTCATCGTACTTACACAGATCCCAATCTTCCTGAGAAACAGTCTCATAAGTAACCGGTGCGTACTTAGCAAGCATCTCATCGCTTAACTCAAGGAAAGCTCCATTCTTCGCATTTGGCCATGCATCCAGCCAGTCCGTAGCGGTACCAACCAGATCTACTGTACCATCCATACGAGCCAGAGTCAAGTTATAATTTGACAGATAGTCCGTCCAACCGATGTAGTAGATCTGAAGTTCTGCATTAACCTTCTCGTTCAGAATCTCGTTCAGCTCGTCCAACATCTTCTGTGTTGCGTCATTTGTTGGCGCATCACCGGTAGTCATGTAATTGATTACTACATGCTCAGATGTGTCAACGTCTGCCCACTTCTCAGCCCAGACATCATCATAATTCGGTTTTTCAGCGGTTTCCTCTGCTGCGCTTTCGACCTCTGCTGCGCTGCTGCTCTCTTCTTCTGCGAATGCAGGCATGGATGCGAACATTGTTCCTACCATGGATGCTGCCAATGCAGATGCAAGAAACTTCTTCTTCATATTAGAATCCTCCTTTTTCGTGCAGGCCCTTTGCCTCGCCTGTGTTTTCTTTAAGAAAAGTGTTAAGTATCTATTAATGCAGGACACCCTGCTATTAACCATAATGAATCATATACGAAATATAATAAGCAGCCTTCGTTTTTAACCCTTTACGGCTCCGACGGTAATACCGCCGATGAAGTAACGCTGTACAAACGGATAAATCAGGATAACCGGTCCGGTTGCCAAGATCGCATTTGCCATCTTCAGTCCGTTGGACGGAAGATCAGACAAATCTACATACTGTCCAGCTACGGTACTCTTTAAGCTGTTTACCTTATTTACAACCTTATACAGCGTATACTGCAATGGATAGACAGTCATTCTCTCACTTAAGAACAGAGAGGACTGATACCACTCATTCCAGTAACCGATTGCAAGGAATAGACCGATGGTCGCCAGCGCCGGCTTTAACATCGGAAGAATCAGTGCGGTGAAAATCTTCATATCGCCTGCACCGTCGATCTTACCAGACTCCGTGATCTCATGAGGAATGGACTTTACAAAGTTCTTCATCAAAATGATCAGCCACGAGGACATCAGCAACGGAAGCCAGACTGCTAAATAGTTATCCTGTAAATGGTAAGTCTGTGTCATTAACAGATAGTATGGAGCCAGACCTGCCGAAAACAGTGTCGTAAAGTAGATGTAGAAGGAAATTGCATTGCGGAACGGGAAATCCTTTCTCTGTAAAGCATATCCAGTCATGGAAATGATACCCAGACCAACAAGTGTACCTGTCGCTGTCATGGTGATCGTCAGTCCGTAGGACTTCCAGATTGTACCACCCTGAAGTACCATCTCATAGGCCTTTGTGGTAAACTGCTTTGGAAACAGCTGCGCACCCTCTGTACGGATAACCTCCTCCGCTGTGAACGAAGTTCCGATAATGATCAGAAAAGGCAGTACACAGGCAAGTGCATAAAGTGTAACTACTACATATCCTATTGTACGGATTATGATGTCGGAGCGATCCAGCTTAATTTTCGTACCTTTTACTGTCGATTTTGCCATTTCTTTCTCCCCCTTAGAATAATGCGTACTCAGGATCTATCTTCTTAACGGCAAAGTTGCTTGCCATAACAATACAGAATCCTATGATTGACTGATACAGACCGACTGCAGATGCCGTCGAGAAGTTAAAATCGGTGATTGTACTTCGGTATACATATGTCTCAATGATATCGGTAGTGTCATACAGCAATGGATTTGTACCAACGATATTATAGAACAAACCAAAGTTTCCTTTTACGATGCCGCCGAGTGCGAACAAAAGCAAGATAACGATTGTACTTCTAAGGCTCGGCAGTATGATGTAACGAATCTTCTGGAAGCAGTTTGCACCATCTACTCTCGCTGCCTCGATGATGGAAGTATCAATACCGCAGATGGATGCGAAGTAAACAACAGAGTTGTAACCAGTTACCTGCCACAGATAAACGATAACCAAAATCGGTGGCCATACACTCTTATCGGAATACGGCTGCCATTTTTCCATACCAAGCTTTACTAAAATACCATTGATAAATCCGGTATCGTAGTTTAACAAGTTGAATACAAGGAAGCCGACAAGAACCTGTGAGATGAAGTACGGAAGGAACATCAATGTCTGTGATACCTTCTTGAAGTACTTGTTGTGAATCTCATTTAACAGGACTGCCATAAACATCGCAATGATGTTTCCAAAGAAAATGAAAGCCAGATTGTAAAGAATCGTATTCTTCGTCAGGGCAAGAAGCTTTCCAGACTGCATCAGGAACTGGAAATTCTTAAGTCCTACAAACTTACTTCCAAAAATACCATCTCTGTAATTGTACTTAACGAATGCCACATAGATACCCGGAAGCGGCATGTAGTTAAATGCAAAGAAGAAAATGATTGCCGGTACACACATCAGTGTCAGTACACGGTATTTTTTCAGATTATAGAAAAAGCCGTGCTTTTTCTTGTACTGATACTGGGGTAAAGTTGATGTTTGCTTTCCCATGTTACCCTCCTTAATAATAAAAAGTGTGGGGCTCCAGCTCCTCTTTGCGATCGTAGGCTTTGTAGTTTTCACGAATGCCGTTTGAAACCGCTTTCATCTTTCTCATAAAAAAAATAATTTTCTATCATATTATGTATATTTTCTATTAGAAAGATGGGATTTCTTTCGTGCATTTCAACTATCCCTGCCGAAACCCTTTTCATAGCTTTATTATATATTTTTTATCTGATATGTCAACCTGTTTTTTCGTTTTCTTATTGATTTGTAACAATCATCTAATACGAAAACGATATACCTATACGAAATGTACAAAAAGAAATGAGGGCAACTGTCCATTACCCCCAAATTTCTTGTTATCTTATCCACTTTCAACCTTTTTCACTGTTTTTTCACACTCTTGAAACTGGTTTCACAATTCTTGTAAAAAATAGCCTGTCTATACAGGCTTAGCGATTGTCTCGTTCGTCATAATGCCATTACACCAAATTAGAGCTTTTTCATCTGTCGTCCAGACATTTGATTCCGATTTTCATGTTGTTTCATGTTGTTTTCATGTTATTTTTATGCCGTTTCATGTTGTTTTATGCTGTCTTCCATACTGTCTTCTATGCCTGATCCGGCACATAAGTACAGGAATCCCGTATGCTGATACCTACCGGAACCATGTAGTCCTCCGGGCAGGTTTCGTTTTCCGAAGCGCGGATTGCCGATTCGACAAGATGCTTTGCAAAATCCGCATAATTTGCTCCTACTGATGTAAGCGCAGGTGTCAATGCACCTGAAAGATAGGTATTATCAAATGCTACTACCGATATGTCCTGCGGTACGCGAAGACCTTCATCATGAATCGCACGAAGCACACCTGCCGCAGTAAAGTCATTGATCGCTACTACTGCTGTGGGACGATCCGGATTTTTAAGGAGAGCTTTCATGCACGTATAGCCGCTCTCATTTGAATAGTCCAATGAATCATAGACATAATCCTCACGATATACAATCCCCTTCTGGCGCAGCATTGCACGGTAACGCATGCGCTTTTCGAGTGTGGACTTTGCATCCTTTAAGCCACCTATTGTTGCAATCTTTTTATGACCCAGACTAAACAAATAGTCCATCGCCAGATCCATACTGCCGCCCTCGTCCAAATGTACCTTGCAGTTTCGCACGCCTGCCGGACGATTTGTTGCAATGATCGGTGTGCTCTCCAAGATATGATTCAACTGTTCTACGTATTCCTCATCCACCGCAATACGGTCGATTACGCCGCCGACTACAATAATTGCATCCACCTGCTGCTCATATAACTTCATTAATTGCTTTTTTTCCAGCTCCGGATCTCCAAGTGAAGTCAGCATTAACAATAAATAACCGGCTTTGTCTGCCGCCTCCTCGCATTCCTTTGCAACTGCAGAATAAAATGGGCTGTAAATGTCTGCTATCATCAAGCCAATTGCACGCGTCTTGGCATTGCTCAGTCCCTGTGCGAGCGCATTTGGCGTATAGCCGTACTTTCGTATTACAGCCTGAACTTTCTCACGCTTTTCCTCACTGACTCTGGCGTTATTGGTCAGCACGCGCGAAACGGTTGCCGGGGAAACACCGGCTTCTTTTGCGATTGTATAAATATTCGCACGCTCTTTCGCCATAAATTTACCATGCCTTTCTGTCATCCGCTATGCAAAGACAGTCCAAAGGTGCTCTGCAAGCGGTTTCATAATCTTTTATATTAACTATACATGATAAATTTTCAGTTTGCAATGGAGAAATTGCACATATTTTCAGAAATGGATGCAACTCGGAAGGCTAACGAGCGCGGTTCGCCGGCAAAGAGATTGACAAAGTTCACAGACTCCCATTCACAAAACCGCCCGTTCCCGGCTGCGTAGCAGACGATTGCCTCAGGAAAAGCAACTCGTCTCACCGCTAAGCTAGGTTACGATCACTACCCAGAAAAATCTCGAAAACTCGAAAAATGACACTACTATAGACATTGACTTATCCCCGGACTATAACAAAAAAAGTCACCGAAGATAAAACCTCGATGACTTTCATAATAACTTACGCGTTCTTGTAACGATTGTACTCGTCCACGCAGAGAATCTTTCTTGCAAACTCAACTTCTTCCTTGGTAGGAGTCGGAACGCCCT
>CAVCXB010000100.1:0-11147 GCA_963605535.1 Wujia chipingensis | reverse complement strand
AATGCAAAGGATAGAGTTTGGAGGAAACGATTGTGGAAAAGTATGGAGTAAATGAATTACGAAGGATGTTCCTTGACTTCATGGAAAGCAAGGGCCACCTGAAAATGAAGAGTTTTTCACTGGTGCCGCATAACGACAACAGCCTTCTGATTATCAATTCCGGTATGGCTCCGTTAAAGCCATATTTTACAGGTCAGGAGATTCCGCCGAGACGCAGAGTCACCACCTGCCAGAAGTGTATCAGAACTGGTGATATCGAGAACATCGGAAAGACCGCACGTCACGGTACCTTCTTCGAGATGCTTGGAAACTTCTCCTTTGGCGATTACTTCAAGAAGGAAGCCATCGCATGGAGCTGGGAGTTCTTAACTCAGGTTGTTGGCCTGGATCCAGACCGCCTGTATCCGTCTGTATACGAGGATGATGACGAGGCATTTGAGATTTGGAACAAGCAGCAGGGCATTCCAGCTGAGAGAATCTTCCGTTTTGGAAAAGAGGATAACTTCTGGGAGCACGGCTCTGGTCCATGTGGTCCATGTTCTGAGATCTACTACGATAGAGGCGAGAAGTATGGCTGCGGTAAGCCAGGATGTACCGTAGGTTGTGACTGCGACCGTTACATGGAAGTATGGAACAACGTATTCTCACAGTTCAACAACGATGGACATGGTCATTACACCGATCTGATTCAGAAGAACATTGATACCGGTATGGGTCTTGAGAGACTGGCAGTAGCCGTTCAGGACGTTGATTCCATTTTCGATGTTGATACACTGCGTGCGTTGACCGATCACGTTGGTGAGGTTGCTCACACCGTTTATCATCAGGACGAGAAGAAGGATGTTTCCATTCGTATCATCACCGATCATATCCGTTCTGTTACCTTTATGATCTCCGATGGTATCATGCCGTCCAACGAAGGAAGAGGTTACGTTCTTCGTCGTCTGCTTCGCCGTGCTGCACGTCACGGAAGAATCCTTGGCATCGAGGGTCTGTTCTTAAGCGAGTTAGCAAAGGTCGTAATCGCTACCTCTAAGGATGGTTATCCGGAGTTAGAGGAGAAGAGAGAGATGATCTTAAAGGTTATCTCTGAGGAAGAGAACAAGTTCAATAAGACAATCGACCAGGGGCTGACAATCCTTGAGGAGCTTGAGGCAAACATGAAGGCAGCAGGCAAGACCACTCTTGACGGTGCTGATGCATTCAAGCTGTATGATACTTACGGATTCCCGCTTGATCTGACCAAGGAGATTCTTGAGGAGAAGGGCTTTGATGTAGACGAGGAAGGCTTCAAGGAGAACATGGAAACACAGAGACAGGCTGCAAGAAAGGCTCGTAAGACAACCAACTACATGGGCGCTGATGTTACGGTATATCAGTCCATTGATCCGTCCGTTACCAGCAAATTTGTTGGCTATGATAAGCTCGCACACGACTCCAAGATCCTTGTTCTGACAACAGAGGATGAGATCGTAGAGGCACTGACCGATGGACAGAACGGCACCATCATCACCGAGGAGACTCCATTCTATGGTACCATGGGTGGTCAGCAGGGTGATATTGGTGTGATCGAGACTGAGAGCGGAAGCTTCGTTGTAAAGGATACCATTCATCTTCAGGGTGGCAAGATCGGTCACGTTGGAACCATGACAAAGGGTATGCTGACACAGGGCGAGACTGTTACCCTTAAGGTAGACGAGAAGAATCGTCAGTTAACCAGCAAGAATCACAGCGCAACCCATCTGCTTCAGAAGGCACTGCGTATGGTACTTGGAAGCCACGTTGAGCAGGCAGGTTCCTATGTATCCAAGGATCGTCTTCGTTTCGACTTCACTCATTTCCAGGCAATGACAAAGGAGGAGCTTGCACAGGTTGAGCAGATCGTAAACGATCAGATCGCAGCTGCACTTCCGGTTGTTACCAAGGAGACCACCATCGACGAGGCAAAGAAGATGGGTGCAATGGCTCTGTTCGGTGAGAAGTATGGTTCTACCGTTCGCGTTGTCTGCATGGGCGATTTCTCCTTAGAACTTTGTGGTGGTACGCATGTAGCAAATACGGCTGCTGTGAACTGCTTCAAGATCATTTCTGAGTCTGGTATCGCAGCTGGTGTTCGCCGTATCGAGGCACTGACCTCTGAGGGTCTGATTCACTACTATGAGAAGCTGTCTGCTGATCTTGTAAGTGCAAGTGCAGCAGCAAAGACCACTCCGGACAAGCTGACCGATCGTATCGAGGCACTTCAGGGCGAGATCAAGGCACTTCAGTCCGAGAACGAGAAGTTAAAGAACCAGATGGCAAAGGATGCTGTCGGCAACGTAATGGATCAGGTTGTTGAGATCAACGGCGTGAAGCTGCTTGCTGTATCCCTCAAGGATACTGGTATGAACGAGCTTCGTACTCTGGGCGATCAGTTCAAGGAGAAGCTTGGAAACGGTGTTGTTGTTATCGCATCCGCAGCTGATGGCAAGGTAAACCTGATGGCAACTGCTACCGATGAGGCTGTAAAGGCTGGTGCTCATGCCGGAAATCTGATCAAGGGAATTGCCGCACTCGTAGGTGGCGGCGGCGGTGGTCGTCCGAACATGGCTCAGGCTGGTGGAAAGAATCCAGACGGAATCCCGGCTGCACTCGAAAAGGCAGCAGAGGTTCTGAAGGAGCAGCTGAGCAAGTAAAGACAAACAAAAAACAAGCAAAAGAACCGAATAAACGAACGAATAACCGGATAATCAAGTAATCAAATAAAAAGAACGGAATAACAAAATAAAATCAGAAGGGGGCTGCTCGTTTTGGCAGCCCCTTTTGTAGAAGTAAGTTTGTATTGATGCAGAAGATAATTGTAAAGGAGACAAAAGGAGACAACATGACAGAGGGAGAGGAAAGAAGAGAGAAAATCGTCGAGCTGCTAAAGCAGACAAAAAAGCCAATCTCCGGTACTGAGCTGGCTCATCAGATGAAGGTCAGTCGCCAGGTCATCGTACAGGACATTGCGCTGCTTCGCGCATCCAACCGAAACATTCTCTCAACAAACAAAGGCTATCTATATGACCGCACAGACGAGAAAAAGGTCTGCCGCCGCACCTTTTTTGTGTATCACACCGATTCGCAGATGGCAGACGAGCTATTTACCATAGTGGACAATGGCGGACGCCTTCGCGATGTCGTCGTCGAGCACGAAATCTATGGTCAGATCACCGTCGATCTGATTCTCGAAAACCGATGCGATGTAGAAGAGTTTCTTGAAAAGATCAACAAAAAAACAGCTCGTCCGTTAAACATTCTGACAAACGGAATGCATTATCATACGGTAGAGGCAGACCGCGAGGAGATTTTAGACCGTATTGAGCTGCAGCTTCGCAAAAAGAATTACCTGAGAGAAACTACTTAATTTATTACAGAGAAACTATTTAATATTTACTACTTGATTTCTTTGGCAGAATGTGGTAAACTTCCATCTGTTTGACACGTCAGCTGACAAGACAGCTAGCAAGACAATGAACAAGACAGAAAGGCATGGTTGTTTACATGGAAAAAACAAAGAAAATATTAAACAGAATCTTTATCGACGGTCTTAGTGGAATGGCACTTGGTCTGTTTTCCACTCTGATCATCGGAACTATTATTGCACAGATCGGAACCTTAATTGGAGGGCCAATCGGCGGGTACTTAAAGGCAATCAGTAATGTAGCAAAGACACTTACCGGTGCTGGCATTGGCGTCGGAGTTGCCTGCAAATTTAAAGAAGGACCACTTGTCACCGTATCAGCAGCAGTAGCTGGTATGATCGGCGCATTCCCGGCAGCACCGGAAGCCATCACACTCGGCGCACCTGGCGAGCCGCTTGGCGCATTCGTAGCTGCTTACGTTGCCATCGAGATTGGACGTCTTGTCGCAGGAAAGACAAAGGTCGATATCCTCGTGACACCGCTTCTTTCCATCTGTGCAGGTGCCGCAGTCGGTCTGATTGTCGGACCGTACATCACCGACTTTATGAAGTGGCTTGGCGGTCTTGTCAATGTCAATGTTGAGCAGTCTCCAGTATTCGGCGGTATTATCGTCTCTGTTTTAATGGGTATGATCTTAACCCTTCCGATCAGCTCCGCAGCCATTGGAATTTCTATGGGACTGACTGGACTTGCCGCAGGTGCTGCTACCATCGGCTGCTGCTGTCAGATGGTCGGCTTTGCCGTTGCCAGCTACCGTGAGAACAAAGTCGGCGGATTGATCGCACAGGGCGTTGGAACTTCCATGCTTCAGATCCCGAACATCATGCGCCGCCCGATTATCTGGGTACCAGCCATTTTGTCTAGTGCAATTCTCGGACCGATCGCCTCTTCCGTGCTTCATATGGTCAGCACCCCAGTCGGTTCCGGTATGGGCTCCGCAGGCTTCGTCGGTCAGATCGCCGCATTCGGCGCCATGACCGAGACTGGAATGTCCTCTTGGATGGCACTTCTTCAGATTGTCATCATGCACTTTGTCCTTCCGGCACTTCTGACACTTGGAATTTCTGAATTTATGCGTAAGAAGGGTTGGATTAAGGATGGAGATATGGCATTGAATATCTAATTGAATATCGAAAAGAAAAAACTGAAAAAATTTTGAAAAAAAGTAAAATTTCCAGTTGACGAAATCAAAATCTATGCTATAATAGAATACGTGCTAAAAATACCCAAACAGTTGTATTTGCACAATACACAACTGGAGGGAGGTTGAGTGAGAGTCTATGTCTAATGTAATCGTTAAAGAGAACGAGAGCCTGGACAGTGCATTACGCAGATTCAAGAGAAACTGCGCTAAGGCAGGTATCCAGCAGGAGATCCGTAAGAGAGAGCATTATGAGAAGCCAAGCGTAAGACGTAAGAAGAAGTCTGAAGCAGCTAGAAAGCGTAAGTATAACTAATCTTCGGATTGTTAAGCTATGGTATGCAGAGAGGGATTGCCGAGAGGTAGTCCCTCTTTTTCTTTAAAAAATAGCAGGAATAGTAGGATAGGAAGTGAAAAATTGTGAAAGAAAAATCAATTGTTTTGAACATGATGCAGGGCGGACCTGGTGATATTCTTGAAAAGGGGCGTTATTATGCAGTAGAGAAGTTAGCAAATGGACTTGTTCATGCAGAGTACAGCAATTCTTCGCAGGAGGATGCTGCCTTAAAGCTGACGCTGACTGCGCTTGATCCATACGCTGAGTTTACTATTCAGGTACAAAAACAAAAGCCATATATGCTGAGAGCAAATGCTGCAGGGATTCTGGAAGGTCGTTTTCAGGTACCGGCAGGACGTCGCATTGATATTGATGAAAATGATGAAAAGAAAAAAGCATAAAAAGTATGAGAAAGCATAAAAGCATGAAAAGGCATAAGAAGTATAAAAGCATAAGAAGTATAAAAGCACGAAAAATAATAAAGAAGGCAAAAGAGCGAAAGTGAGGATATGAAAAATGGAGCTTATTAAAATGAATCTGGAGATTCCATATGAGAAGGCAGGTGTAACCACACCAGAAGGAGCAGCACAGCTTGTCTGCTATTTGCAGCAGCCGCAGAACATGCCAGTTCCGCGTCCGGCCGTTATCATTTGCCCAGGCGGTGGTTATTGCTACACATCTTCAAGAGAGTCCGAGTCGATTGCAATGCAGTATTTGGCAGCCGGTATGCAGGCATTTGTTTTGTATTACCATTGTGCACCGGCTGTATTTCCATGCGCACTCTTAGAACTTGCAAAGTCAGTAAGCACTGTTCGCAGCCATGCCGCAGAGTGGAACATTGACTCGAATAAGATCTTAGTTGCAGGCTTCTCCGCAGGTGGTCATTTGGCAGCAAGCATTGGCTGCTTCTGGAATCAGGAATTTGTCTATGGACCACTCGGCCTTACGGCAGAGGATGTTCGTCCGAATGGAAATATCTTAGGTTATCCGGTCATTACCTCTGGCGAGTATGCACACAGAGGCTCTTTTGATGCGCTGTGCAACGGTCTTGATCAGGAAAAGTATCTGGCATTGACCTCTCTTGAAAATCAGGCAGGATCCCAGAATCCGCCGACCTTTATCTGGCACACAAATGAAGATCAGGCCGTACCGGTTGAAAATTCCTTCCTGTATACAGCAGCACTCAGAAAGGCAAAGGTACCGGTTGAGTTTCATATGTATGCACACGGCTGGCATGGTCTGTCCCTTGCAAATGAGGAGACAAAGTGCGATAAGGACGGCGAGCTTCCAAAGGTACAGTCTTGGATGGGTCTGTCCATTACTTGGATTAAAGATCTGGGAAATGAGTATTGATTTGCTCTTTGTGATTTTTTTGACGATTTCCAAGGAATGGTATTGAAGTTTTTTCTGGAATATAGTAAAATAGCATTCAGTGCAATGAATACAATCAAATGGAGGTTACTATGTATCAGATAACAAAAGCAAAAAAGCTGGCAGATAAGATCTATCTGATGGATGTTGCAGCGCCAAGAGTTGCAGCAAACTGCCTTCCGGGACAGTTTATTATTGCGAAGGTAGATAAGGCAGGCGAGCGTATTCCGCTTACAATCTGCGATTATGACAGAGAAAAGGGAACGATCACCATCGTATTCCAGATTGTCGGAGCATCAACCGAGAAGATGTCAAAGCTTGTTGCAGGTGACAGCTTTGAGGATTTTGTTGGCCCATTAGGCGTTCCGTCCGAGTTCACCAAGGAGGATATCGAGACATTAAAGAATAAGAAGTTCTTATTTGTTGCCGGTGGTGTTGGTGCAGCTCCTGTTTATCCGCAGGTAAAGTGGCTGCATGAGCATGGCATTCAGGCTGATGTCATTGTTGGTGCAAAGACCCAGTCCTTAATCCTTCTTGAGGAAGAGATGAAGGCAGTTGGAAATGTTTATATTACAACCGATGACGGAAGCTATGAGCGCAAGGGTATGGTTACTCAGGTTCTTCAGGATCTGCACGATCAGGGTAAGCAGTATGATGTCTGTGTTGCAATCGGACCGATGATCATGATGAAGTTTGTCTGTAAGCTTACAAAGGAGCTTGGCATTCCGACCATTGTCAGCCTGAACCCGATTATGGTTGATGGTACTGGTATGTGCGGTGGATGTCGTGTATCCGTAGGCGGCGAGATCAAGTTTGCCTGTGTAGATGGACCGGAGTTCGATGGACATTTGGTAAATTGGGACGAGGCAATGAAGCGTCAGCAGACCTATAAGACAGCAGAGGGCAGAGCAATGCTGAAGACTCTTGAGGGCGAGACCCATCACGGCGGATGCGGCAACTGTGAGGGCTAATAAGCAACGCAATGTATAGGGCTGATAATAACGATAGGAGAAAAGAGGTTTAATATGAGCGTTTTAAATAGAGTCCCAGTAAGAGAACAGGATCCGAAGGTTCGTGCAATCAATTTTGATGAGGTCTGTCTTGGATATAATATGGAAGAGGCTATGGAGGAGGCATCCCGCTGTATCAACTGTAAGAATGCAAAGTGTGTTCAGGGATGTCCAGTATCCATCAACATTCCGGCATTTGTACATGCCGTAAAGGAAGGTCAGATTACAGAGGCTGCTGATATCATTGCAGAGGCATCTGCACTTCCGGCAATCTGTGGACGTGTATGCCCGCAGGAGACACAGTGCGAGGGCAAGTGTATTCGTGGTATCAAGGGCGATCCGGTTTCCATCGGAAAGCTGGAGCGTTTTGTTGCAGACTATTCCAGAGAGCATGGATATGTTCCGAAGAAGCCAGAGACAACCAATGGTAAGAAGGTTGCCATCATCGGTTCTGGCCCAGCAGGTCTGACCTGTGCAGGTGATCTGGCAAAGCTTGGCTACGAGGTGACCATCTTCGAGGCACTTCATGAGCCAGGCGGCGTTCTGACTTATGGTATTCCGGAGTTCCGTCTTCCAAAGGATGAGGTTGTACAGAAGGAGATTGACAATGTGCGTAAGCTCGGCGTTAAGATCGAGTGCAACGTTGTTATCGGAAAGTCTGTTACTATTGACCAGCTGATGGAGGAGGAAGGCTTCCAGGCAGTATTCATCGGTTCCGGTGCCGGACTTCCAAAATTTATGGGTATCCCGGGTGAGAATGCAGTTGGTGTATTCTCCGCAAATGAATTTTTGACCAGAAATAACCTGATGAAGGCATTCCGTGACGATTATGATACCCCGATCTTCCGTGGACAGAAGGTAGCGGTTGTCGGCGGCGGAAATGTTGCAATGGATGCAGCCAGAACAGCACTTCGTCTTGGCGCTACTACTTATATTGTATACCGTCGTAGTGAGGCGGAGCTTCCGGCCAGAGTGGAAGAGGTACATCATGCAAAAGAGGAAGGCATTATCTTCCATCTTCTGACAAACCCGACTGAGATCCTTGAGGATGAGAAGGGCTGGGTAAAGGGTATGAAGTGTGTTCGTATGGAATTAGGTGAGCCAGATGCATCTGGAAGACGCCGTCCGGTTGTAATCCCGGGTTCCGAGTTCACACTGGATGTAGATACCGTTATCATGGCACTTGGTACTTCCCCCAATCCGCTGATTTCTTCTACCACAGAGGGTATTGAGACCAACAAGTGGAAATGTATCGTGGCAGAGGAGAGCAATGGCCAGACTTCTAAGGATGGTGTATTCGCAGGTGGCGATGCCGTAACAGGTGCAGCTACTGTAATCCTTGCAATGGAGGCTGGAAAAGCTGGTGCAAAGGGTATCCACGAGTATCTGTCTAATAAGTAATAAAGTAAGAATAAGAAAGTAAAGAAAGTAATAAGTAGAGAGTGAGGAGCAGGCATCGAAAGGTGTTTGCTCCTTTTTTGCTTTTTTCTTACGATTTCTTGACAAAGGTAAAAGAAACAGGAAAAGGGGTTGTGTGAGAACAAAAAAGATGGTAAGCTGAGGAAAGAGAAAAGGAGTGATTGCTATGCAGGAAAACGATAGAAGAGGGAAGGGGCAGGGACAGCAGAGCGAGCAAAGAAAACAAAGAGAGCAAAGAAGACAGAAAAAGAAAAAAATGTCGGCTGGAATGAAGTTTTTGTTTTGCTTGCTGTTGCTTGTGGCCGTTGGTTTGATTGCGTCGGGCGTGTACCTGATGTTTTTTAAGAACCGGGATGCATATGAGCGCCAGAATGAGGAGCGAGACCTTGCCGATACCTATATTGATGATTTGATTTTGAAGCTGACGGATTCGGAGGCATATGAGAAGAAGGTGCAGGAGGAGGCCAGACAGAAGGCAGAGCGTATGGCGAAGAAGAAATTGAGAGAGAAGAATCAGAATGACGAAGAGAGTGAGAGCGGCGATGGCAATGGCGAGGAGGCCTCTTCTCCGACCTATGATTTTTCGGATCTCGATTATGAGGATGAGAATTATTATATGAGAGATGGCGTTGTCTACACGCCGGACTATGCGAAGGGTACGATTCAGTGTGTGCTTGAGGTGCCAACAGCGGGCATCCGCAGAGGTGTCTACACCGGAACCTGGGATGAGATCAACTACGATCTTGATATCTGGATGGTGACGGCAGCGCGCCCGGATTATACGCTTGGCGAGACGCATTTTTGCATCTATGGCCATAACCACACCGCACAGGATCTTTCGTTTAACCGCCTGAAGGATGTGGAGGTTGGCGATGCCTTCTATCTGACAGCGGAGTCAGGACGTTACACGTACCGCGTAACGAATGTATTTGCTGTGTCGAGAGAGGAAGCAACGAGCAATTACGTGGACAATTTCACGATTGGAAGCGATAAGTGCTATATCATTACCTGTGGTCGTGATGATGGTGTGAAGAATTACCGTTATCTGGATTTGATTGTGGAAGGTACATTGGAGGAACAGATGCCGCTGCTGGAGTATGCGAAGATCAGACAGCAGGCAGGGCAGAGTAAGTAGAGGAAGCGAATAAGTAGAATGAAAGAATAAGTAGAAAAAATAAATAGAAGAGAAAAAATATACACAGCCCGGTTCGTTTGAGCCGGGCTGTTTTAGGATGAAGGTATAATGTATAAATGTACTTTATAAATGTGTGCTTAAAGGCGTGCGTATAAGTCGGACGGGATGTACTCCTTTAGGTCGGCGGTGCTTAGCTGCCATTGTTGCCAATCGTCAGAGGGACGGTTGGCTTTTTTCTTTGAGGAAGAGGAAGTCGATAAATATTTTTCGGAGAGGTCGGTCAAGGTCTGGCCGTTGATCAGACCGAAGGAGATGCGTTCCCTCTGCTGAAAATCGTGCGCAAATGTCTTTGCCTCCTCGGAAAAATCGCTTGTGGTGATAAAGATCAAATAGTCGAGACGAGTCGGATAAGCCATACAGGCACCGACAAGCTTTTGCAGCATCGGGCGTCCAATCTTGGAGTCTGGCGCATAACACTTGCACTCGACAATGCCATGTTGACCGTTTGCATCGCTTACGATGACATCATAGCCGCCATCGTTGGTACGTCTGGTAGTCTGTGCTTGCTTTCCCATCGCGCGGAAAAGAGCTGCACAGTACTCCTCAAATTCAAATGGGTCGTCCTGAAAACGGCTGTGAAGCTCGCTGGAGGAGCCGCTGCGATAGGTCTTCTGGCTTTTGTGCAGTTCGCGCTGCTTTTCAATTTCCTGGCTGCACGGAGCAATTTCAATTCCCTGCTCGCGCAAGCGGCGGACGAGGCGAACCATCTGAAGCGGATTCTTCATGAAGATCTGGTACGAGTCGATTAACAGACAGCTACTTTTCCAGTTGATGCGGTTGCCCTTGCGTCGCTGATCGCGTGTTCCGTTGTTATTGGCATAGCGCCAGGACGGAAAGCGAAGAACGTAAGAGTTGTGGGTTAGCGGAAGAGCGAGCCGCCGCTTGATAACGGTATGCTTCGGCAGACGGCTAATGCCATAGCGGCGAGCGAAGTGACCGGGCAGCCAGAGACGGTAGAGTCGCTGAAGGATAAAGAGGAACAAGAGTGCAAGGAGGAAGATTCCTGTCCAGCGCAAGATGTGGTGTAGATCGGTAGGGGAGATACCGGTCGTTTTTTGTATAAAAGTCGTGAAAGCTTGAAGGGCATTTGAGAAAACCGAGGTGAAGAAGCTTGAGAGAGCTGCTGGGATGTTTTGTACAAAGCCTTCAAGGGTGGTGGTAAGGGTCATGGGGTATCCTTCCTATAATGTCAAGCCCTAAATCATTGATTTTTCAGGCTTTTCTCTAA
>CAVCXB010000099.1:0-11169 GCA_963605535.1 Wujia chipingensis | reverse complement strand
TTGAGGTATTTTTTTCGTCAATCTCTTGACCTATTTAAAGTATACAGGAAGCTTCCTATACATGCTTTTACTTCTGGATGTTCTGCGTAAATAGCATCAAGATTAAAGCGATTTTGGGTATAAATAATTGATGTCAAACTTTCGTCTTCATTTTGAGGCGATGCTTTCTTCATGATATCGTTCAATTCTGAATATTTTGTATAGACCTGAATTGCACCATAATTCTTTGAGTCATCTCGATATGTTATAGCAATTCCGCCTTTTATTTCAGTATTGGAGAACACCTTACTTGCGTCCTCCTCGTAATGTAGCACCTTAAAATGGGTGTCATTAAGCATTTTTTCATTCCATATCTTAGGCGTAGAACCAGCATTAAATAGAAAACGAGCAGGATGAATTAATTCAACCTTTTCTGATACATTATTTGCTGCATCCATAAAATCATTGTACACAGGTTTGGCAAAATTTCCGTTGTCTCCTGAACTATCAAAATCATTGTTATATGGAGGATTTCCTATCACAAAATCAAATAATTTCTTTCCCATACTCACATCTCCTTCAGCTTTTTAAAAGTAATGGAGTTATTGCTTCTCCAATTAAATACTTTGCACGGTACTGCCTCTGCTTCTGCTTCATCTTCATCCTGTTCGTTTTCTTCTGAAAACATATCGAACAGCGTCATCTGGTGGAATTCCTCATACGGTTTTCCAAGCGGCACGGTGTCTTTGAGGCCGTCCATCTGCCAGATATTCCAGACAATCTTGTTCACGATGGTAAGAAGCAGCTTCTTTTCCGGTTCCTTTCCCCAACGCTCTTTGTAGTAGTCAAAGAATGTCAGAAGCAGGTTGATTCGCGCAATCAGCAGATTGTCTCCCTGATATTCATATCCATAAGAGGCTTCAAATGCCCGGATCGTCCATTCTATCCACTCATCGTAATCCTGTGTATTTTCGTTCACGATGCGGAGCTTTCGATCCAGCTGTCCGATACGGTGCTTCGGCGGCAGAATCAGTTTTCCGGTAGAAACATCATACCGGGATACAAGATAGGGAGCCTCGCCGCAGGTGATTTCCAGCCTTCTGGAATCCACATAATGCCGCCATGTTTTCTTCTTCGGGAAAGCAACGACATCATCAACCACAGTCCAACCATGATCCTCATTTTCTATATTAAATATGTTTTTTCTGCCGAACCATTCCTCATCGCAGTAATTGTTCATCTGATTGCAGAGCCACACTGGAGTAAAGACCTCTGCCTTTTTTCTGGTTCGCGCCTGCTGATCCTCTAACGACTTCTGGATACGAGGCTTAATGATGTCCGGGTGCTGCAAGAGAATCGTCTTTGTGATCTGCTCCTTGTCACTGAAGCCCCTCCCGTATGCATCGTAGGTATCGGTTGCCCAGATGATATTTCTCTTTGTTGATTTATCCTTTAAGAGCAGATCAAGGTAGGGAGCAACCTGATCACTCGTAATATCTATAAGTTTTTCCACGGGTGTGGTACCACTCCTTCCATTTACTCTGTCTTCACATCCAGACCGAGCTTTTGTATTTCCTTCTGTATAAATTCCTGGATATCCATCTGCATCTGCCAGGTGAAATATCCTTCAATGTTCAGACCTTCATATGCTTTTTGCATCCGTTCCCTTGCGGCCTTTGCTGTTTTCATGCTTTCTACCGAATAATAAAGACCATCCAAGAATTCATAGAAATCCTTATCCGATAGCAGTTCATCAAGGTATGGCATGGTATGCACGCGCTCCAAGTCCGTCTGCGGATACATTTCCTTTGCCTTGCGCAGAAGTTCCACCGAGGTATTGGACAAGCCAAGCTCCTCGGAATAATCCTTATTATTAGAACTAACTCCTGTGAGCAGATAGTCTACAGATACACCAAAGAACCTTGCAATCCTCAGAGCCACTTCTGCTGTCGGCTGCGTTTGACCGCTGGCATACAGGCTGATTGTCTGCTGTCTTACGCCTATGCCTTCGCCGAGAGCCTTGTAGGTGGTAGAGTGTCCGTCTTTTGGGTGATGTTCCAGCAGTCCTCTAAGGGTCGTGGGGAATATATCAAAGTATTTATTTTCATTCTGTTCTGGTTGTTTTGCCATCACCTTCACTCCTTGTTGTTTCGAACAAACTGTACTTACTCAAAACGTTTGCGTAGTACTTGTTTTGAGTATTCATTTGTGGTATTCTAATTATAACAAGTGATACGAAATTTGTCAATTTGGTATCATTTTCTACTTGTGAACGTTGGCTCTGCCATTTCTCACAGGTTTACGGGAGAAGTATATCCGGAGGGAGGTGAGGCAGATGCGAGACCGGAAGAAACAGCGCGAGCTGCGGCGTCAGCAGAAAAAAGAAGAAAACATCGACAAGCGAAACGACTGCGGCATCAAGGATTTGACAGCATACAACGCAGTCAGACAAATTATGACAAACGGACAGGCAAATATCGTACTAACATGACCACCTATGAAAATCCGAGGAAATTCAAGGGTGGTATTTTTATGCCCAATTTTAAAGAAACGGAGGTAAACGGAATATGGAAAAGACAACAATCAGCGTGCAGGAGCTGTCGGCACAGATGGGAATTTCCCTTCCGAAAGCATATGAGCTTACAAGGACGCCGGGCTTTCCGACAATCCGAATCGGAACGAGAATCCTTATCCCCATCGATGCCTACAAGGAATGGCTCAATGAGACTTCTAATAGGAAGTAATTACAAAACTATCACATCAGGAAGGAGGTGAGAACGATGGAGAGCATGAGCATAAATGACCTGAAGCAGATGCGGATATGGCTGCTGTGGCAACGGCAGACCAGAAATGGCAAGACCACGAAGGTTCCCTTTGCTGCTGACGGCGGAAAAAGCGGATCAAATGAAGAATACAGGCACACATGGGTTACCTATGGCGAGGCAGTTGCTGCGCAGAAAAGATTCCCCGGTGCAGGCATTGGCTTTGCAGTGCCAGAGGATATTTTCTTTCTGGATATCGACCACGCAACATTTGACGATCCGCGAATGCAGCTGATGACTGCAAGGTATAACAGCTATGCAGAACACTCACCCAATGACGGATTTCATATCCTGGGACGGTGTGATTTTAAACGCATTCCTCAACATTATGACAAAAAGCAAAAGAGAAATGTGTTAAACAGCGAATTCTATCAGAAGAATTCAAAACTTGGCATCGAATTGTATATCAGCGGCATCACAAACCGATTTGCCACTTTCACTGGTAATGCCATCAACGACTTAGGCCTCACGGATTGTACCGATGCCGTCCTTACTACATTAGATAAGGAAATGCGCAAAAAGCCGAAGGTCAAGTACAGTGCTGCCCGTGATGGTGACAAAGAGGCTTTTGATATCGTCTGTAACCTGCGCAAGCAGAAAAACAGCGAGAAGTTCATCAAGCTCTATGACAACGGAGATTTCAGCGATTACGGCTCACAGTCGGAGGCAGACGCAGCCCTGTGTGCATTGATTGCATTCCGTACCGGGCCAGACCCGGAAGCGATTGATGAAGTGTTCCGTGGCTCTGCCCTTTACAGAGAGAAATGGAACCGTGATGACTACCGTGCGGCCACAATCGATGCAGGCATCACCGCCTGTAACGGAGTGTTCCATAAATCCAAGATGGAGCATCCACCTTTTATCAAGTTCGATGAGAAAACGGGAGCATCCTTCATCAGCGTACCGCTGCTTGCAAAGTATGTGAGGGAGCATCTCAATTACATCTTAGTCCGGGACAGCGGCAAACAGGCACTTCTCAAATATGTCTATGAGAACGGCTGCTATCGGCTCTATGCCGACAACATGTTTCTTGGCATCATCAAGCAGTACATTGCCGACTATGACGAGGAAATGGTGCAGATGAGCAAGGTTTTCAGTGCTTTGCAGGATATCACAACCGACCTCTGCTATGTCACTCAGGATGCTTTAAATGCCGATGAGGACATCGTCAATTTCCAAAACGGTCTGCTTAAGGTATCAGCCACAGGCGCAGAACTTCTTCCGCATTCGCCGGAAGTGTACTCAACCATTCAGCTGCCATGCGACTGGACAGACGAGGATATCCCTACACCTGTCTTTGATGCTTATCTCGATACGCTCACGGACGGGGATGCGGAAGTAAAACAGCTCCTCATGGAATTTATCGGTGTAGCCCTCTCTAATGTAAAGGGCTGGCGCATGAAGAAAGCGCTGTTCCTTGTCGGCAAGGGCAACACGGGTAAATCTCAGCTTAAGAGCCTCGTGGAGCGTCTGCTTGGGCGAGGAAACTTCATCGGCATTGATTTGAAAGAAATCGAAGCACGATTTGGCACAGGCGCAGTCTACGGCACAAGGCTTGCAGGCAGCTCCGATATGAGCTTTCTGTCTGTCAGCGAACTGAAAACCTTCAAGAGCATGACAGGTGGTGACAGCATCTTTGCCGAGTTCAAAGGTATGCCGCCCTTCGAGTTCACCTACAACGGAGTGCTCTGGTTCTGCATGAACCAACTGCCGAAGTTCGGCGGAGACAATGGCAAATGGGTCTATGACCGCATCATGGTGGTGAAATGTCCCAATGTAATAGGCAAGGATAAGCAGGACAAGCATCTGCTCGACAAGATGTATGCAGAGCGTGACGGCATCGTAAGGAAAGCCGTGAAAGCCCTGCAGACTGTCATAGCAAATGGCTATAGCTTCTCTGAACCGGAAAGCATCACACGAGCAAGGGATGAATACCAGGCATCCAACAGCACGGTTATTTCCTTCTACGAGGAATGGATGTGTCCTTGGGAGGACGGCAAAATTGTGAAGCATTGCACCACAGGACGCATCTACAAGGTCTATCAGGCATGGTGCAAGGAAAACAATAACGGCTATTCCAAGACCGCTAAAGAGTTCCGGGAGGAGCTTGCAGAGCACCTTGGCAGCACCTATGCCGAGATAACCACAAGGCAAAAAGGCAATACCTATTACAAGAACCTCACAATCACGGACGAAACCAAGCAGTTATACGAGTACGTCTACGGCACAGAGCCGCTGATGTTCCTCGCCGGGTAGCAGTCTGGGTAGCAGAGGTAGCAGTACGGGTAGCAGTAATTTTCACAGCTGCTACCCGCAAAACCCCAGTAAAATCAAGGGTTTCAGACCTTAGGTAGCAGTGGGTAGCAGTACTTTTAACTTCTCAGGCGAATTTGAAAAAGTTAAGTGTGAAGAAAAAAGTAAAGTAAAGATTGTGGGAATGAATAATGAACTCGCCTGTGACTGCTACCTCTGCTACCCACACCTCATAAAGCCCCATTCTATAAGGCTTTTCATGGGTAGCAGTACCTAAAAACACTGCTACCCGTACTGCTACCCAGAGCCTAAGTACTGCTACCCAGCACATGAATATCAACCATTTTTGAAAGGAGACATGATTATGGCAAGTTGTGATACCGCCATCCGAGCATTATGCAAGAGCCTCGGAAAAGAATACAGAGTAACTACGATTGATTTTGAGAGGGTCATTTACCGTGACTTCGATAATGGCTTCAATGTCGAGATCAGCGGCGTGCATACCACGAGCAAGCACAAGAAAGCAACGATTTATCTCTGGTATGGGGATAAGGCATTGTCCTGCATCCTCGTGGACACAGTAAAAGATGTAGCCAGAGAGGATATCGCTGAAGTGGTCGAAAATCTTCACGATTTCAGCAACGGGCTTCTCGCCTCCGGTATTGACACCAGAGACAAGATTTACAACTGGAAAAATTACAGACAAGGAGTGTGATCATTATGTTTGGAAGAATTTATTATGGCACGGACTTTCATTTATCCGATGCCGACAGAAAACTCTTTAACAGCGGCAAGTATGAGTGCAAGGCTCTGATGCAGGAGAAATCCGGAATGCCTGTGGCTATTTTGCAGAGCAAAGACCCGGATTGCCCCATCTGGAAGGTGGCTTACGGCTTTTCCTGTGTGCTCTTTTCGACCTATGCAGATGCAATAGACTTCTGCCGTGGCAGATTCAAGCGTCTTGACGGGAAGGAGGTGTAAATCATGCAGGCAATCCGCTATCACCCACTCATCGATGCGGACATGGACGGGACTGAGAAAGTTCCGCTGTTCATGTCAACCAATGAAAACACGATCCGTCAGAGCCACCAGCTCTACCTATCCGAGATCGTGCCGTCCTATTACAGGCTTCATTCTGCGGAGCCTATGAGTACACAGGTATCGGCACGGCTCACAATTCACTGCCCCATGTGCGGAAAAGCACTCCGGCAGATCGCAGCAAACGTAAACAACTACAAACACGGACTGTACACCTGTGACAGGTGCAGCCGCAAATAAGAAGGAGGAACACATTATGTTTAACAAGGAATTTTTCGACAAACACTTCAAGCTTCACAGCAAGCTGGTTCTGTATACACAGGACAACATCAAGATGACCGTTACCCCGGAGTATCACTTCCGTGTGAATGGTGGCCATCATAACTTCACTCTGCATGACAGCGAAGACCTTGCTGATTTTGCCAACAGATACCACTTTTCTACTAAGCCGAATAAGGAGGAGATGTAATTATGAGCATGATGAATATTGGAGCAGATATGCATTCGACCGAATATGAGCGCACCTTCTGGGATGTGCTCCGCAGAAAGAACGTAGAAACACAGTGTCTCAGAACAGGCAGGAACTCCCTCACGGGAGCCTTTGAGCTGCCGTTTGCTGACAGACCGCAGTGCGAAGAGGCCATCACCGCGGAGAGCGCATTCCGTAAGATTGCCACCGTGATAAAAGCCGACCGTGAAAGCCAGATCCGCACCTATGATTTCGAGAATGTGGCTACATGGGTTCCGGAAGGCGGTGCTATCCCTACTGAGGATATGGATAACGATTTCAATAAGCTCCCGATGTTATCCCATAAGCTGGTAGTCCTCACGAAGATCGATAACGACTTCGTGTACGATGCCGGATTCGATTTCAGGAGCCTGTTCCTGAAAAAGCTCTCTCGCAGCTTTGCCACTGCCGAGGATGATGCCTTTGTAAACGGCACCGGAGTAAGTATGCCGACAGGTATCTTAAGCGATGATGCAGGAGCAGAGGTTGGTGCTGCCACGGCAGAGCTTACCTACGATGATGTTATCAAGCTGTATTTTTCACTTGATAAGAAGTACCGTGACCACGGTGTGTGGATGATGAATGATGAGACTGCATTGCTCCTTCGCACCATGAAGGACAGCACCGGAAACTACATCTGGAATCAGGCAAATGATACCATCCTGGGTAAACAGGTAGTGCTCTGCAAGGCAATGCCGTCCGTGGCAGCTGGATCAAAGCCGATTGTGTTCGGGGATTTCTCCTATTACTGGATCGTCATCCGAAGGGCAATGGCAATCCGCACACTGCCGGAGAAGTTTATCCTGAACGACCAGACAGGTTATTTTGCACATGAGTTCATGGATGCCAAGCTGGTGCACCGTGATGCAATCAAGGCCATTCAGATCGGACAGTAAGCTGCTTTGCACACAATCGTTTGATTGTAATTGAGGCCAGTTACAGGCAATATCATGGGCATTATCCTGCTTGTGCCGGATTGTCGGCATGAGTGGTTAATCGCCCGTTTGAATACGCGGTTTTTGTGCGTGAAGGGGGACGCCGGTTTCCCGCTATGGTGCTCCGGAGGATTTCAACCGCCCCTACCCGGCACAGACCGCAAGTATCACAGCATCCGAGGGTTAAACGAAAAAAAAGGAAATCAGTACAAGGACAGCAAGCTGTGTGCTCGACTTGTCGGAAGGAGGAAGTTTCGATGGAAAAGACACAGACCGCAACCATCCAGAAAAGCATCGGCGGCACTCTCTACATTGTAGAGTCCGTCACCAGTGACGCAGCCAGAGAGACAGCCTGCGACAAGATCGAAAGGCTGATTTTAGGCAGCTTGCAGACTGGCAAAAAGTCTGCGTAAAAAAGCACATATAACTTGACTTTACGGCAGTTGTACGGGATATATGTCATACCGCTTGAGGACTGTCAGGAAGGAGGAAATCATGATGACAAATACAAACAGACAGTCCCAAACTGCCGATAAGATTACGGCTCTTTACTGCCGCCTTTCCCGTGACGATGAGTTGCAGGGAGACAGCAACAGCATTATCCACCAGAAAGGCATTCTGCAAAAGTATGCCGAAGACAACGGATTTTCCGATCTACAGTTCTTCGTGGACGATGGCTACAGCGGCACCAACTTCAACCGCCCGGACTGGATTCGCCTTATGGCACTCGTAGATGATGGGCAGGTCGGAACCATTATCGTAAAGGACATGAGCCGACTTGGGCGAGACTACCTGCAGGTGGGAATGTACACGGAAGTGAAGTTCCCTAATGCAGATATCCGCTTCATCGCTGTGAACAACGGTGTTGACTCGGAGAACGGGCAGGACAGCGACTTCACGCCATTTCTGAACATCATAAACGAATGGTACGCCAAGGACACCAGCAAGAAGATTCGAGCTGTGTTTAAGGCAAAGGCAGACTCCGGCAAGCCGCTTACCACAAAACCACCTTACGGATATCTGAAAGACCCGGAGGACAAAAATCACTGGATTGTGGATGAGGAGGCAGCCGTCATTGTAAAAGAAGCCTTTCAGCTCTGCGTGCAGGGCTACGGTCCAACTCAGATAGCAAGGATGTTTATGGAACGAGGGTACATGAATCCTACGGCACATATCAAGAGCCTTGGACTAAATGCTCCTGACAACCGTATTCACGCAGGTGATGATGTCTGGGACACAAGTACGGTGGTGCATATCTTAGAGCGCATCGAGTATCTTGGCCACACGGTCAACGGCAGAACCTATCGAAAGTCCTACAAAAACAAAAAGCAGCTAAAGCGTGACCGATCTGAATGGCAGATTTTCGAGAATACCCACGAGGCAATCATCGACCAGGAAACCTTCGACATCGTGCAGCGCATCCGGGATGGCAGACGCAGGATTACACCAATGGGCGAGATGCCACTGTTTTCCGGCATGGTATTTTGCGCCGACTGCGGCTCTAAGCTATATCAAGTCCGGTGTCGTACCATGAATCAGAAGGAATATATGGTGTGTGCCAACTATCGAAAGAAAGGCAAGCACACCTGCACATCCCACCAGATTCGCAATGAGGTGATCGAAGAACTGCTGCTTGATTGCATCCGCAACATCACGGCATTAGCCCGTGAACATGAGGATGATTTTGTGAAGATGGTAACGCAAAAATCACAGGCAGACCTTAACCGCTGCCAGCGTGATGGGAAGAAAGAATTGGAACAGGCACATCAGCGTATTGCCAAGCTGGACACCATCATCCAGAGACTCTACGAGGATAACATCGAGGGTAAGATTTCAGACGAGCGTTTTTCCAAGATGAGCGGAAACTACGAGGCAGAGCAGACACAGCTGAAAAGCCGTGTTGCCGAGCTGGAACAGCTGCTGAGTGCTGAGAAGGACGATGCCATGAATGTGAATCAATTCCTTGCGCTGGTAAAGAAGTACACCGAGGTGCAGGAACTCACAGCCGAGATTATCCGGGAATTCGTAGAAAAGATTTATGTGTACCAAGCTGAGAAGATTGACGGACACAGGGTTCAGAAAATCAAGGTAGTCTGGAACTACATCGGAGAACTGCCAAGCGCCAGCTCCGAAGCATAAGAAAACGGCATAGCCGCCAATAACGACTATGCCGAATTTTTCAGGGATTAGAAAATCCCTAAGTTGAACTCCCTTTGGTCGGGGAGGTATCTTTCTGACTTGAACACCGCCAGATGGGGTATGTGTAATAGTACCGTTCATAATAATCATCCGGCGAACTGCCCTGCGCCATCAGTTCACTGCGGCAGGCATCCAGACTCCTGTCATCCTCAAAGTGCGTAGCTCTTGCCTACAAGGTTCTGCGGTAAAATGGCTCTCCGCACTTTCCGCATACCAGATTGTCAAAGACATCCTTACCTACTCGCTTGGCAGGCTTCTCATCCTTCTTCCCCTTACGGCTTGCACTTCTTCTGTCCAGAACTTCCTGTGCCCTGGTCCATGTCGTTCTGCTGATGATTGGGACATGATGGTTCGTCACATAGAATTTCGGGGCTTCCCCGTTGTTCGGGAGCGATTTATGACTGAGAAAATCGACCGTGACTGTTTTCTGCATTTCGCAGTCGCCAACATACTTCTCGTTTTTAAGGATGAAAGTCACACTCTCCCCCTGCCATTTTGTACCTTTGGGTGAAAGGATTCCTTTCTCATTCAGTTCTCTGCTGATTTTGTATGCAGACTTTCCCAGAAGGAACTCTTCAAAAATGAACCGCACCACCCTGGCCTGTTCTTCTACGATGACCCAGTCCTTATTGGTTGCACCATCCGTGTAGCCGTAGACCGACCGGGGATTTCCAAAAGCGATGCCTTCCTGAAACATCTTCTGGATGCTCCAGCTGATATTCTTGGAAATTGAATTGCTTTCTTCCTGTGCCAGTGCCGAAAGGATGGTCAGGAGCAATTCACCGGAAGCATCCAGTGTGTCGATGTTCTCTTTCTCGAAGTACACACCAATTGGAGGGTCGCACTGCCGGAGCTGTCTCACACAGTTCAGGGTATCGACCGTATTTCGGGCAAATCGGGAAATGGACTTCGTGATAATGTAGTCGATTTTTCCATCCAGCGCATCCCGCATCATCTGGTTGAACTCAGTGCGGTGGTTGCGGTTGGTACCGGAGGTTGCTTCATCTGCGTACATTCCGGCAAATGTCCAGCCCTCTTTTTCGTTGATCAGCTTCGTGTAATAGCTTTTCTGCCCTTCATACGAAGTCTGCTGGGAAAGTTCATCGGTCGAAACACGACCGTTCTCGTTCACTGTATACTCACCTTTGCGAAACTCATAACCGTAAATATCCTTGTTGCAGACATTTCCTGCAGGAAACCGCTTCTGATTGCTCCATGCGATGTTGGCAGAAATCGAACGGCTCTCTTCCTGTGCAATGGCCGCCAGCGTGGTGAGGATGAATTCGCTGTAGGCATCTGCCGTGTCCATCGCCTCTCGTTCAAACAGGATCGTCACGCCATTTTCTTTGAGTGTCCGCAATGCCACAAGGAACTTGTTTGCCTGCTTTTCTTCCAGTTTTTCCCCTTTTGTTAACGCCCATTCCTCCAGATCCTT
>CAVCXB010000098.1:0-11181 GCA_963605535.1 Wujia chipingensis | reverse complement strand
CCTTTTCCATATCAATAAGCGATTCGTCTGCTGTCACCTTGCGTCTCCACCACTGGCGATAAAGCTGCCTGCATTCATTCACTCCAACCTTAAATAGCCATGATTTTTTATGACTTTCCGACTCAAATATCCCTGTGTACTCCATTAAATGCACCAGTGTATTCTGCACCGCATCCATTGCATCATGTACATTTCCTGTGTAAAAATAACACAGTCGGTACAAATATGGGCTGCTGCGAGAGCAAAAGTGCAGGCGAAAAAAGAAAATAGACAAAAGGTAGGCAGATTTGCGGGAATCGCAATGGCAGCGGCAGCAATTATCGTATTTTTTATGGTGGCAGCGATGCCAGGTATTATAAAAAATAAGAATACAAATAAGAATACAAATCAGCCAGCAGCACAGCTGGAAAAGACTACAGAGGAAGATCGTTCGCAACCTGTGCAAATAAATCAAGAAATGAAATATTATTTGTTACTTGGAACGGATGGTCGTACCGATAAAAAAGCTGGTACACGCGCAGATGCAATTATTTTGGCAGGAATAGATGCAAGCAAAGGAAAAATTCAACTGATTTCAATCCCACGTCGTCTAAAATTGGGTGAAAAAGAAGCAGGTGACTACGACTGGTGGTATCAAAGTACGAATGATCTTTGGAGTGCAATGGAACGAAATTTTGGAATCACAATTGAGGGGCAAGTGACAGCATCGTTTTCGATCTTTGCACAGCTTGTGAATATGTATGGAGGTCTGGAATTAGAGGTGACAGAGGCTGACTTAGATCCAACGTATTCACAATTAAATGGCTATCTGACAGAGATAGTGGAATCAACTGGCCTCGAAACAAAAGGGCAGATTACAGAACTGGGTGTTCAACTTCTTGATGGACCGCAGACTGTGGCGTGGTGCAGAGTGCGTGACACAGAAAATGGTGTAAGAGGATCGCGTTTTCTTACGGCATTGAAACAATTATATTCACGAATGGCTGAGCAAGACAATGATATTGGTAAGATATCAGTTGCGAGCACTATAATCTTATCCATGGTGAATGCAGATGTCACATTATCAAATGAACCATTTGAGGTTGCAATGATAATGGAACAGGCATTTTTTTGTACGGAGTTTTCGTATATTGATTTGGCACAGAGTGAGTATGTAGAAGTAGTCGAAGAAGAGAACAGTGCAGAACATGTCTATACGCTCTCAGAAGAATTTTATGGCATTTCGAGTCTGAGTGTGCTAAACTAATCCTAGTACCGTGTGAAGCAATCGATTCCTATAAAAAGCGATCTTAGACTCGAATTATCAAATCTAAGATCGTTTTTCTTTTGAACAATTTTTGAAAAATTAAGATTTTGAAGTATCCTTTTGAAGTGCTGCTTCCATTTTTGTAATGTGCTGTTTTAGCAGATATAGTGTATCTTCCTTTGAGTAGACAAGACCGCTCTCAGGCAGGGAATGAAAGAAGTCAAGAAACAGGCTTCGTATGGATTCTTCTGTAATATGAATGTTGCAGCAATAGGAGCCAAAGACAAATTTCAATGTTGTATAAATATGAAATCCGGTCTGAGGATTGGTATAGATCGACAGATAATTTGGCAGATGAAGCTGCATCGGGCGGGCGATCAATCCAAGCACCGTTCCGTTTTCAATTTCAATATACAGTTTTTTTAGAAAATTGCAGATGTCCGCTTTATCCAGATGCGGAATAAATTTCGCTGGCGAGTCATCACAGATACCGGTCTCAATCAAATCCTGTAAGCCTTCTTCGGTAAAAATGGTATAGTAATTGTTTTTTACCTGACGAAGGAATGAGTAGTGGCGGTCAATGAGTGGCAGATACGGATCGAGCGGCATTTGGGAGCGATTCAAGTATTTCTTAATTATATCGTGCGTGATGTAGCGTCCGATGCATGGCTGCGGCATAATGATATGCAGAGAATCCGGTACGGCAGCGGAAATATACTCATTTAATACTTCTGTTATATCTGCGCTGCATTGGGTCAACGGTTCACACTGGAGCAGCAAATTTTTGAAAAAGCTGCGGTAATAGGAAATCAAATCTTCGGATTCCAAAATCTGTGCAGTAGACAAATCCTCTGAAAATAGGATCAGATAATGTGGCGAAATAACATAGTATCCCATTGGAGAGAGCGATGCTGATTTTGGCGTCTCATGAAAATAGTAGGGTTTGTATTGACCGCAGGAGGCAAGACATAGTGGGATGACAGCATGCAGCAATTCCAGATTTTTTGCAGAAGAGTTTGTGCCGGATTCAAAGCAAAGCAGTTCATTTACTGTAAATTTGTGGCTGTCCAGCCAAAATTCCATAAAGTCGATCGTCAGTTTCAGCCTTGTTGGGAGAAACAGGTAAAATTCAGCATTTTCAGCATGCGAAATTTCATAGATCAAAACGGAACGAATGGCACTTCTGACAGCAAACTCACCACGGATCAGATGATCCGAAATAGTTAGTGTGGAAACCTCCGGCGGCGGTGCCATGGAAAAATCAACCGATGCCAAATTATTTAACAGGCAGCAGACAGCTTGACGATTGTTGTAGGTTTCTTCGCCCTGAAGCAGGATATCATACAATTGAAAAAATTCCTTTCGGGCATCCACAGAAAGGTTGAAATGGCGTGCCAGAGACTGAACGGTTTTGTAGGAAAGGATGCGCTCATCCGAGAGTGCTTTGTGAATAGAAGTACGCTCGGCACCAATGTTACGGGCGAGCGAAGAGATGGATTCTCCGCTGTCGTTGATTAAATGTTTTAGATAGTTGCTGAATTTCGACACAAACAACTCCCTCCTTTATTTTATTCGAATTTATTGTATCATAAAATCGAACGTTGTGGTGTGATAAAAGTGGAAAAAGTGTGCGCGAAAAAATACCACAATCAGGCACACTTTTGCGCACAGCTTGTTCTTGAAGAAAGAATTTTGTATACTAGGGAATAAGAAAGAGCAAGATAAAAAATATGGGGGAAGGTGGTCACAAATGGGAGAAGAGTTGATGCTGTCAATGCGTCAGACAGTGGAACGAATTGACTGCAATGAAATTTACTTTATGGAAAGCCGTGGGCATAATGTCTATATTTATACAGAAAGTGGAGAAATTCGTCTCTATCACAAATTGGTGGACATAGCACCTCGGCTTCCAGAGTATTTTTACCAATGCCATAAAAGTTATATCGTAAATTTGCAGAAGGTCACTCGTTTTGAACGAACACAGATTCGCCTGACAGATGGAAGAATTGTGCCGATCAGCCGTATCCATCAAAACGAGATAAAAAAGATTTGCGGCCGGTATCGGGAAGAATAATGGGGCTGAAGATACCGGCATGGTTTCTCACAGCTGCTTTTTTATTAGTTCAGCGATATCCTTGTATCGTCCAATAACAGCTTTGTAATTTTCCCTCTTGTGCGGAAATGTACAATTTGTGCAGTCTTTGATGCCGCTTGGGAGGTAACGAAACTGCCCTCCGCATTTTTTGCCGAGCGCATATAGCGGACAGTAACAGAAAAGGCAATTGAAATTGTCTGGATCTGCCTCTTTGTGACAGGGAAAATATTCGCATTCACGATTGCTGAAAAATTGGTAGTGAGTTGTTTTGGGTTGTTCCATAAAAATCCTTTCAGATCATGCAAAAAAGCATGGTCAATTTTATTCGATCATTATCAGTAAAGGTAGCAGACGGGCCATTGTGATTGCCGCAGCTGACAGTAAAGACGCAGTGCGCATTTGACAGTGTGTTGCGGTCGCAGATCCAGATTTCGGTAGTTTGCTTTTCTCTATCTTCCAGATCGGGCTTTTTTGCGTAGACAAGAAGAGTTCCATCGGGGCTTTCCGGCTGCCCACCATTCATGCCCCAGAGAGAGGAACCTTCGTATTCACATACTTTTTTCATAGAAAATTTCCTTCCTTATTTGAATATTTTATAGTTCCCTTCATTGTACTCCTATTTTCGCTGTATAGCAAGCTACAGTTCACGGATAAGCCAACGTTTATGGCAAAGCCCTGAGGTGGATGGCTTTTCGTAACCTCACCCGTGAGCAATAACAAACATTACCGGAAAGTCTTGAACAATCTTTCGGGGCATGGTAAGATGAAGTGGGAATAAAAAGAATACAAAGAAAGAACAATCCGAAAAAAAGAAAGAATCTCCCAAAAAAGAAAGGCAGAATCATATGGTAACAGAAAAGGAAATCGCCAGAATCAATGAACTGGCAAAGAAGCAGAAAGAAGGAACACTAACAGAGGCTGAGAAGGAAGAACAGCAGGCACTTCGTCAGGCATACCTCAGAGCAATCCGTGAGAATATGAGAAGTTCTCTTGACCAGATGAAGATTCAGAATCCAGATGGTACCATCACAAATGTGAAGGATCGCCGTAAGGACTGGCTGAATAAAATAAAAGAATAATTTGTAACGGTAATAAAAAATATTTCATGAAAAAGAAAGGATAATTTCTTTTTTTTAGAAGAGAAACATGATATACTGAAAGAAAGGATGATGGCTTTTGCTGTCAGCAATTGTTTATCGAATTGTAAAGTTATAGAAGGGAAAGGTGAGTGTATTATGAATTACAGAAAATTTGGCAACACAGGTGAAAACATTTCAGCACTTGGCTTTGGCTGTATGCGTCTTCCGGAGTTTGAAAAGGATGGAAAGATGCATGTCGATCAGGACAAGGTAGATGAGATGGTGGCAGAGGCATACCGTCAGGGTGTCAACTACTTTGACACGGCACCAAAGTACTGCAATTGCAACAGTGAAGAGGCAGTCGGAAAGGCCGTAAAAAGTTTCCGTGATAAGATTTTGATCTCAACGAAGATTCCGCTGGATGTCTGTAAAAAGCCGGGCGATTACCGGCGCGCACTTGAGCATAGCCTAGACAAGCTCGGAACCGATCATATTGATTTTTACCATTTTTGGGGAATCAACCGCAAGGAGTTTGATGAAAAAATCATGGCGCAGGATCTGTTAGCAGATGCGGCAAAGGCGAAGGAAGAGGGATTGATTCGCCACATTTCTTTCTCTTTCCATGATGATCCATCTGCAATTAAGTACATCATTGACCGTTCCGAGGAGCGCGGCATCCCAATGGAGAGTATGCTTGTCCAGTACAATCTGCTCGACCGAAGCAATGAAGAGATGCTTCACTATGCATCGTCTAAGGGACTTGGAACGGTAGCAATGGGACCAGTAGGCGGAGGAAGACTGGCAGCACCGACTGAGTTGTATGCAAAGCTAACCGGAAAGAAGTCCATTGCGACATATGAATTGGCATTTAAATTTGTTCTGGGAAATCCAGATTTAAATTGCGCACTGTCCGGTATGCAGACACTTGATATGGTAAAGCAGAATGCTGCACTTGCATCTGACAGCACCGGATTTTCAAAGGAAGAGTGGCAGCAGCTTGGCGAGGCGATGGAGCAGTTAAAGAAGTTCAGTGAACTGTATTGCACTGGCTGCAAATACTGTCAGCCATGTCCGGCAGGAATTGAGATTCCAAAAATCTTCAACATGTTTACCTATTATAATGTATACGGACTGAAGGAACATGCAAAGAAAATGTATGATCGTTACACAAATGACGGCGGTAAGCTGATTGCAGACTGCAAGAACTGTGGTTTCTGCGAGCGTCATTGTCCGCAGCATCTGCAGATTCGCGCGGAATTGGAGCGTGTAGAGAAGCTGTTTCGTTAAAAATAGGTTGAATCGAAACGATCGACTCTATTGAATTCTTAGAAAAATTAGAACAAAAATCATAAAAAAGATCAGGCAGACAAGAACGCTACCTGATCTTTTTTTGTATTTCTTTTGAACCTTTTTCATTCTTTATTGGAAAAATCTGGAGTACTGGACTGTGCTGAATCATTTGCGGTATCGGAAGCTGCTGAATCATTGAAATCACTTGCCGTACTTGTCTCGTTTACTGTTTCAGCCGTTTCCTTCACTTTCTTTTTTCTCTTTGGCAGCTTCGCATTGACAAACACGCGGATTAAAAGTAGGGTGACAATATCCACAACAGCGGTCACGATCAATGCGATGCCGGAGAAAATCCAGGTGGCATTCACCGATGGAAATGGATTTCCGATGATCAATAAAGCAAATACAATTGTCAGTGCAGCACTTACAGCGCCCGTCCACCAGCGCTTTTCTTTCTGGCGAAGAAGATCGATGCTCCATTGAACCTTGTAGAAGCCAGAGGCTAACAGCAGAATGCCATAAAGAAATGAGAGCAGCACGAAGGTCTCCAAAAACCAGTGGGAGAAACAGGTACAAAACAGACCGACGGAAACACTCACAAGACCTTTCATCAGGTACAGGCGGGACATGGCTTCTGCAAATGGCTTTCGCCAGTAAAAGACGATCTGAACGATACCAAAGATCAGGCAGACCGCACCAAAGGCGATGATAATGCCAGTTGTAAAGCCGGTAGGGTTGATGAGCAACAAAATTCCCAACGCAAGCTCACAAAGGCCGATTAGCAGATTAACGGAATTTTTTTTCAGGAATGTCATGAAAACCTCTTTTCTCTGTGCCTTTCGCAGACCGGGCTGGCACAGCAGCTCATTTTGTTATGAAACATGGATATAGATACTTTGATTATAATAGATAAAATAGAAAAAAACAACCATTTTCCACAAAATGGGTTGCATTTTTAAAACGCGCAGCGTATAATTATTTTCTAGTGTAGATATAAGTTGCACGTATGAATGCAAATCAATGCATTTTGTGTTCGTACTCATGTGAATCGAAACTATTTTCACATGAATCGAAACCATTTTGCATCGCAGTTTTCATACATCATATATCATATATGAAAACTATTGGAAATCGCCAAGATGGGAGGATCGTACATATGGCAGCAAGAGCAAAGAAGGAAACTGCAGCAGTTGCAGAGACAAAGGAAACCGTAAAGAAGACTACCGTAAAGAAAACCAGAGAGATTTATCTGCAGTGGTACGGAAAGGAAGTTACCGTTAGCAGCATCACCGCACGCATCGAGGAGATGTGGAAGAAGGAGATGAAGAGAAAGCTCTCCGAGCTGGTTGACTTAAAAGTATACGTAAAGCCAGAGGAAGGAAAGGCTCATTACGTAATCAACGGCGAGATCACTGGAAGCATTGATCTGTAATTGACAGGTTCTGTGAAATATCCATTGAAACTCGTGCATTGTAATTTGCGTATTGTAACCTTTCAATCGGTATAAGAATACGATAACAAGCAGGTCTTTGTGTGTGTACACAGAGGCCTGTTTGTTTTATGAAAAAATAAAAAAATTTCTACAAAAATGCAATAATGTGTGTTATACTATAAAAAAAGAAACAAAATCCGTAAAGTGAGGTGGATGCATGATCAGTGAGGAAAAAATCCGCATGATGACACAGGCGGCGATGATGAAAAAAAGAGAAGAACGCCGTGCAATTGAGATCTGCGGGTACCGGAAAAAGGATTATGTGTTCTTTCAGATGATTAAGATCTGGATCAGCTACACAGCAGCGTATTTATTATTGACGCTGGTTGGGATTGTCTGCACGGGAGGCGGTATGAAGATGGTTTCGTTTTCTGAGCATACATTGATCACGATTACTGTCATCTGGATCATCGCGTATCTGGGATTTCTGACAGCAGCACTCGTAATGGCGAGACGCTGTTACAGCAGGCGTTACCGCACAGCAGCTGTTTTGGTGCGCCAATACAGACAGCAGCTGATGACATTCGAGGATTTTTGCACAGAAAGGAGCCAGGCGAATGACAGGTCTGCTGGAGCTTCGGCAAAAAATAAGTGAAGTTTACGGCCGGTATGAGGCGTATGTGCGGGTGTGTACAAAGTGTCTGCTGGCGTTTCTGGTATTTTATCTGATCCACCGACAGCTTGCAAACAGTTTGCAGTTTCGTGCCTGGGCTGAGATTGGTGTTTTTACATTGGTCGCGGCAGTTATGCCGATTGGGGGACTTTCTCTGTTAGTGGGGGTTTTTGTGGTCATCCATATGGTGGCGATCTCTGTAGAAGCCGGTGCAATTGCGGCAGTATTTTTTGTATTTCTGCTCCTGACTTATTTTATCTTTAAGCCAAAGCAGTCGGGGCTGATTGCAGTTATGTGTTTGGCAGGAATGTTGAACCTAAGTGGTGCGGCAGCGATTCCGATCGGCCTTTTATGCAGCCCGGTGGCTGTTCTTCCGGCAGCGGCAGGTACCTTTGTGTATGGCATGATTTTAACGCTTCGCCAGAACAGCTCTGTGTTGGAGACAGCAGCAATGCGCCTGACCTCGATGGAAAAGGCAGCCTATTTTGTGAAGGCAGCGTGGAGCAATGAGCGCCTTTTGCTATTGACAGCAGCGCTTATTATCACGATCGTTGTCGTGTATTTGATTCGAAAACTCCCGTATTCCTATGCGTGGTCGATTGCCATCGCAGCGGGAACGGCATGCTATGTGCTGACAATACTCGTAGGAAATGTGGCATTTGGCGTGACAGTGAATCTGCTGTATTTAAGCATTTCCATTATCGTTGGCATCTTAATTGCCTGTGTGCTCCATGTGTTCTGCTTTCTTTTGGATGGGACGCATACGGAGTTTTTGGAGTATGAGGATGAGAACTATGTATATTATGTCAGGGCGATTCCAAAATATTCGGTTGCCCGAACTGATAAAAAAGTAACTACAATAACAACGCCAGGGGAAGCGGGCTCGGATGAAGATTTCTCGGAGGATGCGCGTGACTTGGATGATTACTTCCGCGAATAAGCAGGAGAAAGGAGAAAGGATAAAAGGATGGAAGCCATCAAGGAATTTTATGAAAATTATATACGCTGGTCGGCGGCTTCCATGACATGGAGCGATGTCCTGGAGATCGCAATTTTTGCGTATCTGATTTACCATATTATTTTATGGATCAAGCAGAGCAAGGCATGGATTCTGTTAAAGGGTGCAGCAGCGATTTTTGCCATGTATATTCTGGCAGTTGTGCTGCAGTTAAACAATATTGTAATGGTGTTTAACCGGGTTGCACCGTATGTGGCGACGGCACTTTTGGTGATTTTTCAGCCAGAGATTCGCCGTGCGTTGGAGCAACTGGGAACAAACCACTTATTTGAATTGTTCTCCATTTCAGGAATGAAAGATAAGGTCATTGAAAATGAGGATGACACGATCGACGCGATTGTGCGCGCATCATTTAGTATGGGACGCGCAAAGACGGGTGCGCTGATTGTCATCGAACAGAAATTTGTGCTGAACGAGTATATTGCGACCGGAATTTTATTGGATGCGCTTGTCAGTGCGCCGCTTCTGGTGCAGATCTTTGAACACAACCTTCCGCTCCATGATGGTGCAGTTGTGATCCGTGGAAATCGTATCACAGCGGCGACCTGTTACCTGCCACTGTCGGAGAATAAGACAATCAGTAAGGAACTTGGAACCAGACACCGAGCCGGACTTGGCATCAGTGAAGTGACCGATGCACTGACGGTGATTGTATCCGAGGAGACTGGTCAGGTTTCGCTGACAAAGGATGGTCGGTTGTATCGAAACGTCGACAGTGATCAGCTTCGGGCACTGCTTGGTGGAGAGAAGAAACAAGATAGACCGACAACGCTGTGGGACAAATTGAAGAAAGGAAGGAAACGGCATGAAAAATAAAAGTCAGAAACGCTTTCTTACGAATATCCCGCTTCGGCTTCTCGGCATTGTGCTGGCAATCCTTCTGTGGCTGGTATTAAATAATACGCAGGATCCGGTTATCACAAGCAGTGTGACGGTTCCAATCACCTACGACGAGAGCGGATTGGCCGAGAAAAATATGGTGGCGATTTCTAAGCCCACCTCGATTACAATTCCAGTGAAGCTGCATCGCAGCCGTCTGCGCTATCTCTCCGCCGATGATTTTACCGTGACGGCAGATTTGACGGAAGTAATTGGCGATGCCAACGAAGCGCCGGAGACGAGTAAGATTAGTATTGAGATTGCAAAGGCATCATCTGCCAATTATATTCAGAGTTGGGAATATCCGCAGTCACAGGGGTATGTGAAGGTGGTACTTGATACCTTAAAAACGGCGACCTATTTGGTTCAGTTTAATATCACAAAGGAGCTGCCGGAAGGGTATCAAGTTGGAACACTTTCAAGTGATCCGTCGCGTGTTACCGTGAGCGGACCGACAAGTGCTTTCTCCAACTTGGCAGCGGTAAAGGCAAATGTCGATTTGAGCGCTCTCACCGATGGCAGCAGCATTACGGCACCGCTTGCACTGTACGATGGAAACAATCGCACGCTGACGGGAAGCAGCCTTACAATTAGTCAGGAAACTGTCGAAGTGACAGTTGGGCTAAATCAGACAAAGGAAATCAGTATCAGCATTGCGGGAAGCAGTGGAGCACCGGAGGACGGTTATGTGGTCAGCAAGGTAGATTACACACCGAAGCTGTTAACGATATCCGGATCCAAGACGGCACTTGCAAACATTTCAACGATCAGCATTCCAAGTGAAGAATTGGATATTACAGGTGCGAGCCAGAATCAGACGTTTGAGATCGCGATTGATCCGTATCTTCCAGATGGTATTGCCTTATCGGAAGGACAAAGCGGCACGATTTCCGTGACGATTGAGCTGGAGCAGCTGCAGACGAAGAGCTTTCAGGTCAATGTACAGCAGTTTGAATTAATCAATACAAAAGAGAAATATGAGTATGAATTGATTGAGCCAACATTGACGGTAACCTTGCAGGCTTTGCAGGCCGATCTGGATATTTTAGATCCGGAGACACTTCAGGGAACGATTGATGTCGGGGGACTTGAAGCAGGAGAGTATATTAATGTGCCAGTTACGCTCACACTTGACAGTGCATACACACTGACGGACGATCTGATTGCATCGGTGCGTATCATTGATACGACTACTACTGAGGCATCATCGGAAAGTACGACGGAAATGCCAGACAGTACCGATAGTACGGCTGACATGGAATCGTCCGAAAGCATGCCACAGGAAAGTACTTCGGAAACGGAAACAGCAACGCAGGAGTCTAGTTCGCCATCTGAGACGCTTGCGCAATAAACAAAAAATATGCATAAACGGGCAGCGTTGTCTGCCCTATGATACAAGGAAAGGAAGAGGAATAAGTATGGTAAGTCAGAAGATCACAGTAAAAAACATGACAGGATTTCATTTGAGA
>CAVCXB010000097.1:0-11213 GCA_963605535.1 Wujia chipingensis | reverse complement strand
AAGCAGATGGCCAAAGACCAGGATGCCAGAATTGCAGCCTTTGAAAAGCAGGTTCATGAGGAAACTGAGAAGAAGATCAGCGAGCAGCAGGCAGTGCTTGAGGCAAAGATCGAGGAAGAACTCAAGGCTCAGAAGGAGGAACTTGAAAAGCAGCTCGCCCATATGGACCGTATTTATGAGGAAAGCCATTCGGCAATCGCCAAGCAGCTGCTGGCAAAGATTGCAGCACAGTAAATTTTATAGTATAATTTACCGTGCCGAAAAAATCTTATGAAATGGGGTGATTACTATTTCTGGTATCTTATCTTACAGCGGTATCAGTGCGAAAGCCCGGGCCATGGGAGGAAAGCTTCTAAAGAAGGAGCATTACGAACAGTTAGTGTCCTGTGCCAGTGTCGGTGAGGCAGTAGCTTATTTGAGGCAGTTTTCCGAATACGAGCCGCTGCTGAGGGACTTTGACGAGCATGACAGCCACAGAGGAATGATCGAGGCAACACTCATGGGATCGCTTTACAACGACTACAATCGTCTGTACAGCTTTGCCAGAGGCGAGCAGAGAGCGTTTTTGGATTTTTACTTTCTGCACTACGAGGCAGCGTACTTAAAGGGTTGTCTTCGAAAGGTCATTTCCGGTCAGAGTATCCCAGAGGATCAGGCATACCGCAGGGCGTTTTTTGAGCGTCATTCACATCTGAACACAGAAGTGATTGAGAATAGCACATCGGTGGATGAATTGATCGAAGCCTTAAAGGACACACCGTTCTTCTACCCGCTCGATGCAATACGCCACACCGAATCGCCGAGTCTGTTTGACTATGAGGGCAGTCTTGACGTGTTTTATTTTAGCTATGTCTGGAAGCAGAAGGATAAGCTTCTTAAGGGAAAAGAAAGACAGATCATTGCGGACAGCTATGGAAGACGTATCGATCTGCTGAATATCCAGTGGCTAATGCGTGCAAAGAAAAACTATCGGATGACAGCGCCAGAGCTGTATGCGATGGTAGTTCCGAGCTACTATCATTTGAAACCGGATGACATCAAGGCCATCGTAGAGGCGCCTACCTATGAGGAGGCAAGAGCATTGATTGTAAACGGCTACTATGGTCAGAAATACGCAGACGATTTTGCTGAGATTCGTTCTGTGGAAAAGATGTACACCGAGCTGGTTGAGCACATTTTTGAGATAGCCGGCAGAAAAAATCCATATTCAGTTGCACCGCTCAATGCGCTGCTGTACCGCAAAGAGCATGAAATTGCACGTATCACATCCATTATTGAGGGAATCCGTTATGGAATCCCAGCGTCCAAACTGATGAAATATGCAGTGATGGAATAAAGAATGAAGAGAGAAATGATGGAATGAGTGCGCGCGTGATTGCAAACAAGTTTGTAAGAGTAAAATCGAGTTTGCAAACAGGTGCAGAAAAGTTAGTTAGTTTATTTAGGAAAGTCGAGGGGTAACCATGATAGAAAAAATGCAATTCTTAAGCATTACGGGACCCAAAGATGATATTGACAGAGCAATCGAACAGCATTTATCCAAGTATGAGTTTCAGCTGGAAAGCACAATGACCGAGCTTTCCGAAACAGCCGGACTTAAGCCGTTCATTGAAATCAATCCGTACCGCGAAACCTTAAACAAAGCAGCTGCGCTGATGTCCGCAATGGGTGCTGAAGAGACAAAGACGGATGATTCCATGGATGTAAAAGAGGCTGTTGAGTTGATTAACAGTGCGGACGCACAGATCAAGGAGGCAGAAAAAGTCCTTGATAAGTTAAACAAGGATAAGGCAGCTCTTCAGGAGTTAGTGGATCAGATCACTCCGTTTAACAACCTTGGATACGATGTCCACAAGCTGCTCGCATTCAAGTCCGTAAAGTACCGCTTCGGAAGAATTCCGGTTGATTACGTGGACAAGCTCATGAAGTACACGTACGACAATGTCAATACGATCTTTTACGAATGCAATAAGGATCAGGATTATGTATGGGGCGTTTATTTCAGCCCAAAGAATGAGATCGCCAAGATTGATGCCGTTTATAAGGCACTTCACTTTGAGCGCTTCCGTCTCCCAGATGAGTATGAGGGTACTCCGGAGGAGGCACTGGCCCGCTTGACAAAGGACATCACAGATCTGGAAGTACAGATCAAGAAAAAGCAGGGCGAAATCGATCAGGTTCTTTCTTCAAAGAAGGATAAGATCCTTGCTGCAGTGGCAAAGCTTAAGAAGTTCTCCAAGAACTTTGATATCAGAAGGCTGGCAGCCGTTACCGGTGCAGATAAGAAAAACTTCTATATCATCTGTTTCTGGATGACCGAGCGCGATGCAAAGAAGCTTCAGGCAGAGCTTGATTCGGATCCGAATGTGATCTGCATCGTACACGATGACAACAAGAACCGTGTCTCACAGCCGCCTGTCAAGCTTCGCAATCCGAAGTTATTCAAGCCGTATGAGATGTATATTCGTATGTATGGTCTGCCAAACTATAATGAGTTCGACCCGACCATCTTCGTTGCACTGACCTACTCCTTCATCTTCGGATGGATGTTCGGCGATGTCGGACAGGGTCTGGTACTCGTGATCGGCGGATTTTTGCTGTATCACTTCAAGAAGATGAATCTTGCAGCCATCATCAGTATGGCAGGTGTGTTCTCCACCTTCTTCGGATTCATGTTCGGAAGTGTCTTTGGTTTTGAGGATGTCCTAGAACCGATTTGGTTACGTCCAATGGACGCGATGACCAATCTTCCAATGATCGGTCGACTAAATACGGTATTTATCGTAGCCGTAGCATTTGGTATGGGCTTGATTCTTTTAACCATGGTAATCCACATTATCAATGCAGCAAAAAACCATAGTCTTGGCGATCTGTGCTTTGACACAAACGGAATTGCCGGTCTGGTATTCTACGGACTGCTTGTATTTGCCATCGTAATGCTGATGACAGGTCACAGCCTTCCGGGTGGTGCACTGCTTGCCGTACTGTTTATCGTACCGCTGATCTGTATTGCATTTAAGGAGCAGCTGACTGATCTTTGCGAAAAGAAAAAGCCAGCCGAGAAGACAGGTGCGGTTATGATCGTTGTACAGGCAATGTTCGAGTTGATTGAGGTACTTCTTAGCTACTTCTCCAATACGATCTCGTTCGTGCGTATCGGTGCATTCGCTGTCAGCCATGCAGCCATGATGCAGGTCGTTATGATGCTTGCAGGAGCAGAGAGCGGCACACCGAATATCTTCGTTGTCATTCTCGGAAACCTCTTCGTCTGCGGTATGGAGGGATTGATCGTTGGTATCCAGGTACTTCGTCTGGAATACTACGAGATGTTCTCTCGTTTCTACAAGGGCGACGGAAGAGAGTTCGAGCCGTACAACACAAAGCAGTAAAAATTTATATCATGTAGCTGGTATACAAAAATGGGTATTCGACTTAGTATCCATCTGGGTGAATCGAGGTAACAACCGATTTTTCCCAGAGAACGCGAACGCAAATGTGGTCGTTGGACTGCTTGTTCGCGAATTCTGTTGCTCTGGAACAGATATATCTGCCAAAGTCCTTGAGATGTACGCAGGTATTAGAACTTCATCAGTGGAATTATAGGGGATTACTCCTAAGTTAAGTCGGGAAAACACACATTTACAAAGCAAAGATAAGAGGAGGATGTTCATCATGTTAGTTAAAATCACATTATTTGCAGCACTGGTATTAAGTATCGTCGTTCCATTCGCATATTTCTTAAGTGGAACAAAGAATAAAGCACGTTATAAGCTCACAATTGGCACAAATGCAGCAGCATTTTTCGGTATCATGTTAGTCGCTTGCGGCTTCATGTTCAGCGGAAACGCACAGGCAGCTGAGGCAGCAGCAGAGACCGCAAACGCAGCAGGCAGCCTTTCCACAGGTATGGGTTATCTGGCAGCCGCTCTTGTAACTGGTCTTTCCTGTATCGGTGGTGGTATCGCCGTAGCAAGTGCAGCAAGCGCAGCATTAGGTGCAATCAGTGAGGATTCTTCCATTCTTGGTAAGTCCTTAATTTTCGTAGGTCTGGCAGAGGGTGTCTGCCTGTATGGTCTGATCATTTCCTTCATGATTCTTGGCCAGCTGTAAAAAGCAACAACGTCAGGAAAGGCATAGTTCATATGAAAATATATTTGGTCAGTGACAATGTAGATACCCTCGTGGGCATGCGTCTGGCAGGAATTGAAGGCTGCGTTGTCCATGAACAGGGTGAATTAAAGGAAGCAATAGACCGTGCGCTGGAAGACAAGGAAATCGGTATTCTGCTGCTGACAGAAAAGTTCGGAAGAGAGTATCCGGAGCTGATCAATAAGGTGAAGCTGGATCATAAGCTGCCTCTGATCATTGAGGTTCCTGACCGCCACGGAACAGGCCGCAAGCCTGACTTCATTACTTCTTATGTAAATGAAGCAATAGGATTAAAGTTATAATCATACAGGGGAAAAAGATTAAAAGCGATTGTGCTTGCACAAATTGCTTTTGATCTTTTGAACTATGATGTAATGTAAACAGAAGAATGGAAGGTGATTTAGTTGACACTGGAAGAGAAATTAAACCATTTTATGGATATATCCGTTCAGGAAGCTACAGTGGAAATGGATGCCTCGCTCAAAGAATATCAGGCTGCGCTTGACGCACAGTTTGAGGAGCGAAAAGCAATGATCCTTTCTCAGGAAGAAAAGGATCTGGCGGTTGAAGTGGAAGCCGTAAAGAGAAAAGGAAATCAAAAGCTGGCACATGAGCATCTTGTGAATAAGCGCGCTTTAAGCCAAAAAGACACCGAGCTTAAAGAAAAACTGTTTAAAGAAGTTGATGGGCTGGTAGAAGAATATAAAAAGACACCTGAGTACGTCGAGGTGATCAAGAAACAGATCATTGATGCAAAGGCATTTGCAAAGAATGATGACATTATTATTTATCTGGATCCGGCAGATGCATCCAGAAAGCATGACCTTGAGGAAGAGACAAAGTGCTTTTTGACGATGAGTGAGTATTCTTTCGGCGGCGGCATGAGAGCTGTTATTCCGGCAAGAAATATTCTCATCGACAATTCCATGGATTCAAGAATTGCCGAGGTTAAAGGCGAGTTCCAGTTTGACGGAGGTGAATGCAATGGCCGCTGATATTAGAGGAATCATCTACGGTATTAACGGACCGGTTGTCTACATTAAGGGTCAGACCGCTTTCCGTATGGGTGAGATGGTTTATGTCGGACCGCAGAAGCTGGTAGGAGAGGTCATTCGTCTGGACAGCTCCAGAACCACCATTCAGGTCTACGAGGAGACAACCGGATTAAAGCCGGGCGATGAAGTTTATTCAACAGGAGCAGCCATCTCCGTAACACTGGCACCTGGTATCCTTCACAACATCTTTGATGGTATCGAGCGTCCGCTTAGCGAGATCGCAAAGGCAGGCGGTATGTACATCACCAGAGGTCTGAGCGTAGATGCGCTTGATCGTGAAAAGAAATGGCAGGCGCACATTACCGTAGAGCCGGGACAGCATGTATTTGGCGGAACGATCATAGCAGAGGTTCAGGAGACCCCGATGATCGTTCATAAGTGTATGCTTCCGCCGGACACAGAGGGTACGGTAGAGAGCGTTGCAAAAGATGGTGAGTATACCATTGATGATACAATTGTTACAATCATTCAGAACGACGGCACAAAGAAAGAACTGTCCATGACCCAGAAGTGGCCGATTCGTGTGCCAAGACCGACTAACAAGCGTTACTCCGCTTCTGAGCCGTTAATCACCGGACAGCGTATTCTGGATACCTTGTTCCCAATCGCAAAGGGCGGTACCGCGGCGATCCCTGGCGGATTCGGAACCGGAAAGACTATGACCCAGCACCAGATTGCAAAGTGGTCTGATGCCGATATTATCGTCTACATCGGATGCGGTGAGCGTGGAAACGAGATGACTCAGGTTCTTGAGGAGTTCTCCGAGCTGATCGACCCGAAGAGCGGAAATCCGTTGATGGATCGAACCGTTTTGATTGCAAATACATCCAACATGCCGGTTGCCGCGCGTGAGGCAAGTATCTACACCGGATTGACATTGGCCGAGTATTACAGAGATATGGGCTATCACGTAGCCATCATGGCTGACTCCACATCCCGTTGGGCAGAGGCTCTTCGAGAGCTGTCTGGCCGTCTGGAGGAGATGCCGGCCGAGGAAGGTTTCCCGGCTTATCTGGCATCCAAGCTGTCTGCATTCTATGAGCGTGCCGGTATGATGCATAACTTAAACGGAACGGTCGGAAGTGTTTCCATCATCGGTGCCGTATCTCCGCAGGGAAGTGACTTCTCTGAGCCTGTTACACAGAACACCAAGCGTTTCGTTCGCTGCTTCTGGGGACTGGACAAATCTCTTGCCTATGCAAGACACTTCCCGGCAATCCATTGGCTGACTTCCTACAGTGAGTATATGCAGGATCTGACACCGTGGTACAATGCCAATGCCGGAAAGGATTTTGTTGCCAACAGAAACCGTCTGATGGCTATCCTGAATCAGGAGAGCGCCCTGATGGAGATCGTAAAGCTGATCGGTTCGGACGTTCTTCCGGATGATCAGAAGCTGACACTTGAGATCGCAAGAGTAATCCGTCTGGGCTACCTGCAGCAGAATGCATTCCACAAGGATGATACCTGTGTTCCGATCGAGAAGCAGGCAAAGCAGATGCGCGTTATCCTGTACTTAAACGACAGGGCAAAATCACTTGTCATGATGGGTCATCCGATGAGCGTCTTAAAGCAGAGCAACATCTTTGACCGTGTCATCAACATCAAGTATGATGTGCCGAATGATCGTCTGGACATGCTCGATCAGTATATGAAGGACATTGACACATTCTACGATGAAGTCATTGAGAAAAATGCGTAAGGAGGAGCCGTTATGGCTATTGAATATTTAGGTTTAAGTCAGATCAACGGTTCTCTGATTGCCATTGAGGGCATGAAGGATGCCGCATATGATGAAGTTGTTGAAATTGTAGTAGACGGAAAGCAGAAAAAGCTTGGCCGTATCATTGCCTGCTACGAGGATAAGGCCATGATTCAGGTATTTGAGGGTTCAGAGAACATGTCTCTGACAAACACACATACCCGTCTGACCGGTCATCCGATGGAGCTGGCACTTTCCCCGGATATCTTAGGACGTACCTTTGATGGTATCGGCCGCCCGATTGACGGACTGGGCCCAGTAAACGCTGAGATTAAGCGTGATGTAAACGGACTGCCGTTAAACCCGGTAACAAGAGAGTATCCGCGTAACTATATCCGTACCGGTATCTCCGCAATCGACGGACTGACCACACTGATTCGTGGACAGAAGCTGCCGATCTTCTCTGGAAACGGTATGCCGCACGACCAGTTAGCCGCACAGATCGTAAAGCAGGCATCTTTAGGTGACAACTCCGATGAGAAGTTTGCAATCGTATTTGCCGCTATGGGTGTTAAGTACGATGTTGCTGAGTTCTTCCGCAAGACCTTCGAGGAGAGCGGTGTAAGTGAGCACGTTACCATGTTTGTAAACCTAGCAAATGACCCGGTAGTCGAGCGTCTGATCACGCCTCGTATGGCGCTGACCGCAGCCGAGTATCTGGCATTTGAGCAGCACATGCACATCCTGGTTATCCTGACCGATATGACCTCCTTTGCAGAGGCACTTCGTGAGGTTTCCTCCTCTAAGGGCGAGATTCCTTCCCGTAAGGGTTATCCGGGCTATCTGTATTCTGAGCTTGCTACCATCTATGAGCGTGCCGGAATCGTGCGCGGAATCAACGGTTCTGTTACTCAGATCCCGATTCTGACCATGCCAAACGATGATATCACCCACCCGATTCCTGACCTTACCGGATACATTACCGAGGGTCAGATCGTTCTTGACAGAAGCCTTTACGGAAACAACATTTACCCGCCAATCAGCGTGCTGCCGTCTCTGTCCCGTCTGATGAAGGATGGTATCGGTGAGGGCTACACCAGAGCCGACCACCAGTCTGTTGCAAACCAGCTGTTCTCCTGCTACGCAAAGGTAGGAGATGCCAGAAACTTAGCAAGCGTTATCGGTGAGGATGAGCTTTCTGATCTGGATAAGAAGTATCTTGCATTTGGTAAAGCATTTGAGCAGCACTTTGTTGGACAGGGTGAGCATGAGAATCGAAGCATCATTGAGACGCTTGAGATCGGCTGGGATCTGCTTCGTATGCTGCCGAGAGAAGAACTCGACCGTATTGATACCAAGATCCTTGATGTTTACTATGACAAGAAGGATGCAGATGCTGCAAATGCAGATGCAGCAAATGGTAGTGATAAGAAGCAGGCATAAGCTTTGGAGAGGAAGGCGCTATGAATATTAATATGTTCCCTACAAAGGGAAATTTGATCGCAGCCAAGAACTCGTTAGCGCTTGCCAGACAGGGTTATGACCTGATGGACAAAAAGAGAAACATCCTGGTGCGAGAGATGATGGAGCTGGTTGATCAGGCATCCACCATCCAGACGGAAATCGACACAACCTTCCGCGCAGCCTATGAAGCGCTGCAGCAGGCCAATATCGAGATGGGTATTCATATGGTGCAGGATATTGCAAAGACCGTTCCGGTGGAAAACACCGTAAAGATCAAGACGCGAAGCATCATGGGTACCGAGATTCCGCTTGTGGAGTACGATAAAGAGGCCAGCGAAGGAACGCCGAATTACGCATTCTACAGCACCAGAGTCAGCCTGGATGAGGCACAGATGGCTTTCAATCGTGTAAAAGAGCTTACCATTAAGCTGTCCACGATTGAGACGTCTGCAATCCGTCTGGCAACGAACATCAAAAAGACCCAGAAGCGTGCAAATGCGCTGAAGAATATCACGATTCCGACCTACGAGGCACTTGTAAAGAATATTACGAATGCGCTTGAGGAGAAAGAGCGTGAGGAGTTCACGAGATTGAAGGTTATCAAGGAGAGGATTTCTTAATCTTCATCTTCTTAATCGTTTTAAAATTATTTTATTGATTTTTGCACCCCAGTAGTGTTTGGCTACCGGGGTGTTTTTGTGTTTGGGAGTGGCCTCCCGGAAGATTGTGGAAGCCGGAAGTGTTTGGGGTGTAGCCCGCGAAGTTTATGAGGGGCGCTAGGGTGCTGGGTGTAGCCCGCAAAGGCAACGAAGGGCGCTTCGACGAGTGACTTTGTCGGTGGGCCCAACTCCGCGGGCACCTGTTACGTTACTTATTATCATACGTTACTTTGAAAGTCCCGCTACAACGTCCCACCTCGTAAAGCACATCGTCTCAGCACCCATTTACGTTACGATGGTGCTATTTTATAGTTCTTGTTCCGAGAGCCAAGTTAGAAAACTTTTGGCCATCGAAAGCTGTGCAGGTGACATGTTTCGCAGTAATTCACTAATATTTTCCCACTCATCTTTTGTATCTTCATGTAGTGTTCCAACTAAAAATTCATCTGGAGTAGTATCTAATGCAGCTGCAAGACGCATGATTACTTCTATAGAGGGAATCGAAATGCTTCGCTCAATGTTCGATAAATATTTTTGACCTAAATCAGCTCGTTCTTCAACTTCAAACTGTGTCAGTTTTAGTTCTTTTCGCCTACGAGCAATTCGCCTGCCAATTTCCTTATAGTCTATTTCCATACAGACCTCCTTCTTTATATGTTGATGGAAAAAACGCCAATAGTGGTGTTCCTTTTTGTTATCGTATGGAAAAACGGGAAAAACAAAACCGATTATAAATCTGAAATCCATCTTGACATACGAATAGAAGAGGGCTATAATACAAATATCCTAATACGGTTCGACCTCACATGAGTGGATATGAAAATGGACAAAGGTATTGAAAGTTTGTTTGGAATTTATAGTATAGAGTGAAAAACAGACTATAAATATCTTTAGATGGAAGGAGGCTATAATCGTATTAGAGCGAAACTTGTAGGAAAATTCAAAAGTTAAAGTCCAGCGGAGGACAGAAAAGGAGAGAAGTTATGGCAAGAAAATTAACAGACGATGAAGTCAGAAGTGCATCTAAATTGGTTGATAAGCTTCGCCGAGATGATTATTATAAAGGAAAGGAAGCAGCTGAGGAACTTAAAGCCAGAATGGTAATGTGTGGAAATACAGATTTCGATAGCATTTGGATTTTTAGAGAGTACACAGGATTTAATTGGGATTTATAAAGATGTACTTTCCACTATGTTATGAGAAAATAATAGAGCAGGAAATCAATAAAGCATGTAGAGCGGGATGCTAAGATAACATATCTTGGCATCTTGTTTTATTAATGAAAAAACGTGACTGGGAGGATTGGTATGATAAAAGATACAGATACAAAGAATAATAAATCATCGATTCTGAAAACAGCATTATTAGGTGAACTAAAAAGCGGATTAAGATTAGCAGCGACATCAGCAGTGGGAATCGCTATTGATATGATAATAGAAAGATTTGAGAGGGGACATTCAAATCAACTGGAAGAAAAGTAAAGAGAAAATTTATTCTGAGAAAAGGGGCAGAAGAAAAGTATGGGTTCGATGTTGATTGTTATAGGTTTGTACATAGTTGGGATTGTTGTTATGGGAGCAGTCGTGTTTTATGTCGGAAAGCAAGTATTAAAAATGCTGTCTCAGCCAGCAATAAAAATAGCGTTGGGGGCTATTCTGGCATTTGTTGTATTTGGAACGATTAAGGAATTGCAAGTTGAATTTTCTTGGAGTAATGTAGCATTACTCGCCGGGGCAGTGGTTGGTATAGTGATTATTTTAAAGAGTCTCAAAAAATGATTTTGTGATAGAAGAGAGCTTCACAGATTTGATAAGGAAGCCCCGCCCCTTTAGGGGCGATTTTGCAATGTGGCTTGAGATATTTTTAATTTTTCCGCTTTTCGTGTTCCGAAAAACGGAAATGTTCTGAATGAAAAGCTGGTCATTTAAGAAGTATTATCCTTGGTTTTCAATATATCGTTCGATAACTGCTTGTGATACAGTACCAATCGACGCTGCAAAATAACTGTCTGACCATAGAACGTGCTTTTTCCAGTAATGCTGTTTCAGCAGTGAAGAATGTTGCTGCCAAGATAAGTAAGTACTGCGTTGCTTTCATATAGACACAATATGAGTGATAGAATCAGTAGGATTATACTGAAGTAAAATGTGGACATGATCCTGATCCGTTTCCATTCGTTTTATG
>CAVCXB010000096.1:0-11215 GCA_963605535.1 Wujia chipingensis | reverse complement strand
GATATTTAGCACAAATTTTGATGTTACTTTAATATTTGCAAAATTACATAACCATAAAGGAGGTGCGTCATGAAAAATATTAAGAAATTTATTACTGCTGTTATTGTAATAGCTATGACTTTTGTTATGGTTCTGCCAGTATTAGCAGCTTATAAGCAGAGCATTTACCTTCCTGCAAACCAAGCATGGATGACTGCTGGAACTGCATCTAGAAACATTAATTATTCATCTGTCAGCGCACGTTGCCATTCAGTTTATCCAGATAGTGGTACTGATAATTTTCAAGTTATTCAATGTAGAGTATTAACTGCTAGTGGGCTTCTTATTAGTGATGTTGTTAAATTGAATGAGACTGCTGGAGATTATACTTCGATTAAAATCAAGGAAGGGTATCTTGCTTCATCACCTGTAACATTTCAGTTCAGAGGAAATACAAGTTCTTCTGCTAGTGCTGTTGTAAGTTATAAAGGTTATTGAAGAACCATATAACTTTTTTTACCAACTAGCAAGAAGTTAAAATTGCAAAACGCACAGTATTTGTCACAAAATTGAATTACTAACTATTAATAGAGCAACAGCACATGAAACTGAAATGAGTTGTTGCTCTTTTGGGGAGGAAAGTAGGTTGTCATGATAAAAATAATTAAACATCAAACGTCATTTATATTGAAACAAAATACAGCTCTTGTGGCATTCTATATCCTTTTAACAATTGTATTTTTGAATTTTGGTTTAAATGTTTTTAGTTTTCAAGGAAGTGATATTATTGAGATGTATCACCCAGCGAAAATGCTCGTATTGAGTTACAATCAGATTTATAATAAGGCAGATGTCATGCTGTTTATGATTCAATTATATCCCATTTTGATAGTTTGTCCGGCAGGCTTTATTTTACTTTCAGAGAAAAATAGAAAGATGGATTGTGTGTTGATTACGAGAATTGGAAGTATTCAATATTATTTATGTAAAATAATAGCTGCTTTTTTTGCAACAATGATTATTTTTACACTACCATTTCTTATCGAATTTAGTCTTAATTGTGTGTCATTTCCATTGGCTGCTAATGGCGATTTTATCAATCTTAACTGCTATGATTCTAACTACATAAAAATGACTAACAATTACATGTTTCCAACTCTTTTTCAGATAAATTCATATCTTTATGCTTTAGTTGGAATTTTCTTTTTTGGTGTTACTTCTGGTATTATAGGAATGTTTACGGTTGCATTAACTGAGATTATTACATTCCACTTTAAAATTCTTTTGTTTTTGCCAATATTTGTTCTGCTAAATATTGGTCAATATTTTCCTGATATTACAGATAAACTACCATTCACCGTAAAATGGTATAATTATGTATTTTTATTTGACGACACAGTAAAAAATAGAGCATATTTTATTATCTTCTTAGTGATATTATTTGTATTTTCAATAGTTTGTTCAGTTATTAAAGGAAAGGGGGATCAGCTATGAAACATAAAGAAATTCCATTTCTTTTGTTAATGGGATTTTGTTGTGGAAGTTTATTAGCTTTTTCTTATATTAACCCCTATAATGGACAAATTTCACTTTCAGAGTTGGTTCTGCAACTCAGTGGTTCAAGGGGGGGATTTCCTCTGGAAATTTCTTCACTTTCAGAGTTGCTTTCATTTAACTCAAAATTACTTCCATCCTTTCTTTTTGAGATGTATATTGGAACGAATTTATATCGGCATTTTTGTACAGCAAGTGTTTATATTTTTTCAAGAACACCGAATCGTATTGCCTGGTATACAAAAGAATGTATCGTTATTGCATATTTTACTTTTATGTATCAGCTTGTTATAGTTGTATCCTCAGTTATCGTTACTTGTTGTCGATATAATGTGATATGGGCGGTTTCGGGGATGGGAATATTAGTAATTCATATCGTCATTTATAGTCTATGGTCACTTTCGATGACATTGTTAGTTAATATGTTGGCAATTTTGCTTGGCAGTGGGAATTCTTTTATGCTCATAATTATAGCTCAGTTTATTTTCATTACGTGCATTGGACTACTAAATTTATTGAAAAGTAATGGTACAATATTCTCTGTTGCGCTAAATATTAATCCTATTGCCCACTTAATTATAGGATGGCAATATTCAGAGATTGGTTGGCTAGACGAGACAATTCATGCACCATGGAACTTGATGTCGCTTTTAGGAACAATATTTTATCTAACTGCTATTACCGTGCTGATTCTTGTCGGTGGTGGATACTACGTACATAAGTGTGATCTGATTATATCAGATTTGGAATTTGGAGGAGTGTAAAATGAATCTGACAGCAACAAATGTTGGGAAAATAATAAAAGGAAAAACGATATTATCCAATATTAATTTAGATCTAAAGAATGGTAATATTTATGGATTTGTAGGACCAAATGGTTCAGGCAAAACAATGCTATTTCGAGCTCTTTCTGGGTTAATGTCGGTTACATCGGGTGTTATTGAATTGGATAAAAAAGTAGTGAGAAAAGATTTTTCAGTCCTACCTAATTTGGGAATACTTTTGGAAAATGTTTCACTTTATCCAAATTTAACTGGATATGAAAACCTGCTTTATCTTGCAAAATTCACGAAAAAGGCGAATAATTCTGATATCGTAGCTGCATTGGAAAAAGTGGGACTTGACCCTGATGATAGACGAAAATATGGAAAATATTCTCTAGGGATGAAACAACGCCTAGCTATTGCACAAGCAATTATGGAACGTCCAGATATTCTCATGTTAGATGAGCCAACCAATGCACTAGACTCGGAATCTATTGAACGTGTAAGACAATTAATTGAATCAGAAAAAAAACGAGGTGCTCTAATTTTATTGGCAAGTCATAACAAAGATGATATTCAGATTCTTACTGATCATGTTTTTATCTTAGAAAATGGCACTATTGTTGACCGGAGGTGACTGACATGAAGTATCGTATTCTTACTGTGTTAACAGTAATTTTAATTTTAGGATTTGGAATATTGGGAAGAATAAAACTTGCCACTTACACGAATATTACTATTGATCCTACTTTTATAAATAAGTTTTCGGTTGCTGAAATTCCTACTTCAATTGCTATTAAGGATTGTCAAGCATTAAAGGAAATACTTCCAAAGGCACCAATCATTTTAAAAGTGACACCGATTGATACACCCAAGTTTTTTTTTAAGGGGTGGCAGCAAAAAGTTCGCGTTGAACGTGTTTTCTTAGGTGAGGGGTTGGAAAGTGGAAAGGAAATATATATATTTGCTGATAGTTGGAAAGCATATGTTGTCGAAAAACAGATGGATTTGAGTTTTGTCAATTTTATGGAAAGTGGAAGGGAATATCTAATATTCGCATCGAAATCAGTTGGATATACTAAAAATGGAACAGAAGTGCTTCAATTGCAAAAAAATCAATTTATCGCACCAATTTTTAGCTATGGGGAGCACTATAATGTAATTTATCCAGTATCTGGAGATTCGACTTATGTTCCATATGATGCAGTTTCAAATAATGAATTTTTTGCTGTTGATACAGATGGGTTAGACGCTTTTATTGATTTAAAAGAATTTTTAACACAGACGTATAATTAAAAGGGAAATATTTAAATATTTCAGCAAAAATGGGTCAGCAAACAAAGCCCTTTGAGCCCTTTGGCTGACGATGCTGTTTTATACAGTTGCAAAGATATTGTTTTCACAGTAATCGGCGAAAATATGTCTCCAGACATTACTTTTCCTCAATCTCATGATGAGCTGTCTTGCATGTGTGGTGATAGGACTGGCCATCATGATCCGATTGCTGATTACCGTGTGAATCTGGCATCTCTTCACATCTCGCTTTTGACGTGGGGCACGACTTTCGGTGGTTCCCTGTCCAATCATTCGCAAGATGTTGTAAGCAATGATGGTTAACTCTATACGAATAGGAACGCGCTTGACATTTATCATCAAACTATCTATAATGGCAGGTGCCTTCGTGTGGAGTTGTACCATACGAAAATCATATAGTAAGAGGTATTGCGATGTATTATGTACCGGATGGCACGACAAAGTGCGGTTTCTATGAGTGCAAGAGCTGCAAGAGCCGTTTTTTGTCATTGCAGACAATGAAGAAAATTCCATGCCCGTATTGCGAGCAGGATGCTGATATGGAAATTGGACCGGATGAGTCCATGGAGGAGCTGACTGACACGGCAGAGCTTCAGGAGATCGTTGAGGGTGATGATGTAGAGCGCATGGATCGCCTGCTCAGTCTTGCGATTACTGGCGGTGATTACGAGTGGCTGTAAGCATAAAGACGTCAGAAGAGATGTCAAAGGAGTTTGAATGAGAAAGATGTATGACCGCGCCTGCGCATTTTTTTTGAAATATCCGCTCATGATATCCATAGGATATATGTGCATTTATTTTCCAATCTTTTTTCTGTTGGAGCAGTTTTGTCAGCCAAAATATTTTATTCACTGTGCGTTAGATGATATCATTCCGTTTAATGAATGGTTTGTCATTCCATATGTTATATGGTTTGCCTTTGTACCGGGAATGGTTCTGTTTTTCTTACGGAAAAGCAAGGAAGATTACATTAAGTGCTGCAAGGTAATCTACGGCGGCATGTCAATATGCCTTTTGATTTATTATCTGTTTCCAAATGGTCTTTCTCTGCGTGAGCCGCTTGAAAACAGAAATATCTGCTGTTGGATAGTCAACCGGCTAAGAAGTGCGGACACACCGGCGAACGTTTGTCCAAGTATCCATGTCTCCAGCACGATCGGCATCCTTTTCGTTTTATTCCATTCTGAGAAGCTAAAGTCATACCATAAGCTAAAGGCGGCTATGCTGATACTGGGAACATTTATCTGCATCTCAACTGTAGTGATTGACCAGCATTCCGTAGTTGATGCCGTGTGCGGCATGATGTTAAGTGCAGTACTGTTTTATCTGGTGCAGCTGTCAGAGGTGCCGGATGCCGATCCTGTTCTGCAGCAAATTAAGCGATAAAGCTCAGATAGCGGGTTTGATTTGTGGTTTCGTAAAATAAAAGATATCTAGCCATAAAACTTTTTATTCAACAAAAGACAAAACGAAAAGCGCTGTGTATATCAATCAACGATGTACATAGCGCTTTTTACAGTGCGCCTTGCGGCGCAAATTTGTGATGGGTGCAGCTGCGCAAGAGTTTTTCGCATTTTACAACGCTGCATGGAAAAGCAGTTTTGCGAATCAGTGTCATACAAACAATAGCTAATCGTGCATATCTCAATCCTTCGGCATAACGATTTTCGGCATCTTGTGCGGAGGCTGATTCTTCGGACCACGATTCTGACGCTTTGGATCCGGCTTGCCAAGGAACTTCTCAAGATCATCCGGCATGTAGGTTTTAAGTTCAGTCCATGCAGCCGCGATAGAAAGTGCAGCAACCACGATATAGATCAGCTCGCAGATTGCGCTGCTTTCGATTACGCCGGTTGCACGTACAGCAAAGAAAATTCCGAAAATCAGCTGAACGCCAATAGCCTTAAACATACTTGTCTTTGCTTTGCGGCTTAAGAAAATTCCAATCAGAAGAGAAACACCGAGGAAGGTGATCATTTGGAAAATCAGATCTGTTCCGAGAAATAAGAACTCCTGTGATGGTGTCTGAATAAAGGTTGCCATAGAATCCAGACCGTCCTGAATCTCAGTGGCATTCATGCCCTCATTGATCATAGAAGTAACGCTTGAAGCCAGCTGTCCCTGATTGATCGAGATGGCTGCGGAAATGTAGCTCATTACATAGGAAAGACCCTGTGTTACGATCGGGAGCAGGCCCACGCCGATACCAAAGATAACGGAGCTGGCAAATGCATTTTTCTCCTCAGCAGGTGCTTCTGGATCTACATTTTTCTGAAAAGAATGACGCAGAGAGAAGCGGAAAAAGAGAAAGATCGATGCAAAGCTGAACACGATTAACAGTGTGACATGCAGGATATCTGCGGCAACGGCATTCGCAGAAAGAAACTCCTTCGCCGGTGCGATCTGTGCAACCAAAAGCTCAACAACGGATGGCAGGATGCCAACGCCGACCATGTAAGCAAGAAGACCAAAGGTCATCGCATACACATCAAAGCGGAAGCGGTTTTTCATGCGCATTAACAGATAGACTGGAACGGCGATCATGACGATAAGTGCAATCACCATGAAAACGATGGAGAGAACCGGCACGCGCATGGTATAGTCGAAGGCGAAATCCTCCGGCACCATGGATGCGACAGCGGCACCCTCAGCAGCAGATTCAGCGACTGTTTCGGCCACCGTTTCCGCTACAGATTCAGCAGCAGTAGAGGCCGCTGCAATGATAGATAAGAAACTCATAAAACCTCCTTAAAAGCCTCTGTTTTCAGCACAGAAGCGTATAAATTTAACTATAACAGAGATGAAAAAACGTGTCAATATGAGCTGTTTATACTTCATTATTTTTTAAGGATTTCATTGACAATGAGGGGGCAATGTGTTATGCTAACCGTGTTGGCGTTAGTAGAAATGCTACGTCTCAATTTATTTTTTGGAGGTATCACCATGAAGGGTACAGTTAAGTGGTTCAACAATCAGAAGGGTTATGGTTTCATTTCTGATGAGTCTGGTAAGGATGTATTCGTACACTACTCCGGACTGAACATGGAAGGTTTCAAGTCTCTTGACGAGGGCGCTTCTGTAGAGTTCGATGTAATCGACGGAGCTAAGGGACCGCAGGCTGTTAATGTTACAAAGCTGTAATTGAAACAGACCGCCGCGATTAATTTCAATTATACCATGTACCTATTCTTTATATTCATAAATGCAATATCGTATTAGGTAGTGAGATTAAAAGCAAAAGACATAACAGTTCGCTGTTATGTCTTTTTCAGCTTATAGCAGTTTTATAGGAATCTTATAGGAAGAGTATCATAAACAGATCGTAATTTCTATAGAGACAAATTTACACCCGCATACGTAATCGTGTGCGGTACAGAAAGGTTTGGTTATTAAAATGGCACAGAATCCAGTAGTTACAATCGAAATGGAAAATGGCAGCGTGATCAAGGCAGAACTGTATCCACAGGTTGCCCCGAACACGGTAAACAACTTCATCAGCCTCGTAAAGAAAGGCTTCTATGACGGCGTAATCTTCCACCGTGTCATCAGCGGCTTCATGCTGCAGGGTGGAGATCCGGACGGTACCGGTATGGGTGGCCCAGGCTACAGCATCAAGGGTGAGTTCACTCAGAATGGCTTCAAGAACGATTTAAAGCATGAGCCAGGTGTACTTTCCATGGCAAGAACCATGATGCCAAACAGCGCAGGCAGCCAGTTCTTCATCATGCATCAGGCAGCTCCTCACTTAGACGGTGCATATGCAGCATTTGGTAAGGTAACAGAGGGTATGGACGTTGTAAATGCAATCGCAGCAGTTCCGACCAACTACAATGACAGACCGCTTGAGACACAGCGCATGAAGAAAGTTACCGTTGAGACCTTCGGCGAGGAATATCCAGAGCCAGAGAAGTGCTAATAGCAGTAATAACTGAAAAATCAGATCAGCAGTAGCAACTGAAACGATCAGGCTAACAGCAGCAACTGAAACGATCAGATCAACTGTAGATTAAAAGAATTAAAACAACGAGTGAAAAATATGCAGAAAATAAGAATGACAGCAGACGGCCACAAGGTACTCCTTACGGATTTGCCTGAAGAGGCCCGTCTTTCTCAGAAGAATGGTCCTGTCATTGGCATATGCAGTCCCGGATCAGGCACGTCTTGGTCTGGGATTTCTTTTTTAGCCGAAGATTGGGATGACGTAGATGATGAATATGTCGAGCTGGCCTATTGCCGGTATTATCATTTGCCAAGAACACTACTTTGCGTGGAAGACGAATTGAGCGCAGATATGGCTGACAAAATAGCAGCAGATACAGCGGACAGAGCAGATACAGCGGATAGCAGGGAAGCAAAATCGTCTCGCATTTCTTGGAAAATCCGTGAGGCAGCGTGCAAGGATGCAGCAGGCTTTGCGGCGCTTTACGAGGATGCACAGGTGCAGCAGTTTCTTGAGTATCCATTAAGCAAGCGTGCCGAGTCTCTTTCTGACTGGGAGGACTGGATTGAGAGTCAGCACCGCTACGTGTATTCGTCCGAGGAACCAGCCATGTGGGTGCTTGCAGATGAACACGATGAATTTATGGGAAGAATTGGGCTGGAATACAAAGAGGACGGCTATTACCTAGGCTATGCATTGCTTCCAAAATGGCGAAAAAAAGGACTGGCCGCACAGGCAGCCAGCCAGCTTCTTAAGTTTTGTTTTGATTATTGGCAGCTCGATAACGTATACCTTTTGTGTAGCTGTGAAAACATTGCTTCGATAAAAACGGCGCTTGCATGTGGCTTTTCCCACATACGAACCATTCCGAACAAAGCATTTCGTGATGCTTCAGATGTTTCAGATATTTCTTCAGATACTTCTTTCGATGCTTCAGGCACTCTTGAGAATATCGTCGAGCATTCCCTGAATCTGGGTTCTGGTGTAGGAGCCAGCGAGTTTTTTCTGTTCGCGCGGAAGGCTCTTTAAGTCAATCGGTTCTCCGAAACGAATCGTGATGGTCGCTGCATGAATAAATGGAAAATGATTTTCCAAAACATCAGCAGAGTGCGCGATTGCAACCGGAATCACCGGGCAGCCAGCCTTATCGGCCATCTTTAAGCTGCCCTCCTTAAAGTCAAGCAGCGAACCCTCATCGCCGCGGTTTCTCGTTCCCTCCGGGAAGATCCACATGGAATGACCGTTTTTGATTTCCTCAGCACCAGCAAGGATGGTTTTTAAGCCTTCCTTTACGTTGCTTCGATCAAGGAACAGACAGTGGATATAGCGCATCCACAGGCGAAGAAGCGGAATCTTTTCCATCTCCTTTTTTGCCACATATCCGGTGATACCCGGAAGCAGGCGGTAGGAGGCGATGATGTCAAAGTAGCTTCTGTGATTGCCCACGTAGAGGACGGCGCGGTCCTTCGGAATATTTTCAAGACCTTCGGTCTTTACCTTTGTTCCGCTAAGTGCCAGAAGCACGCCAAAAATCCACTGAATCATGTGCATGGATACCCGGTCTTTCAGATCGGGATTTATTTTGCCGATCAGCCACAGGACGAATGCCGGGATGCATCCGATTACCAGGTAGAGAACGGCGACAAGTAAAACAAGTATGGTTCTTATCATTCTGATTTATTCCTCATTATTCTTCCGGAGCAAGTCCAGGTGCAGTCTCACCTGGCTGGATGGATCCTTCTGGTCCTTCCTCCTCCTCGAGTGGCTCAAGCGGCTCGCATCTGCCAAACAGCTCAGTCATCTTGCGAAGATTTGCTGCTAACTCAGGAGTCAGGTGATCCTTGCGGAAACGGAATGCCCAGTTACCGCTTGCAACGGATGGGGTATTCATACGGCAGTCGCTTCCAAATCCAAGAAGATCCTGAACCGGATAAATGGAGTAGCGAGCGATGGAACCCATTGCTGCACGAATCATATCATAATGAATGATATTTCCGTCGGTGTTTAAATAGCGGCGTACACGATCCTGTAAGGACGGCTTCAGAGACTGATACCAGCCCATAGTCGTGTCGTTGTCGTGTGTTCCGGTGTAGCAAATGCAGTTTTCAGTAGTGAAGCGGTGCGGCAGAATATCATTGTCGGTCGGATTGCCGAATGCAAACTGTAATACCTTCATACCCGGCAGGTTAAAATCATCTCTTAACTTTTCAACCGGCGGAGTGATGATACCAAGGTCCTCAGCCCAGATCGGAAGATCCTTGCCGAATACCTCCTGCATACGAAGGAACAGATCCTCATTTGGTCCCTTCTTCCACTTTCCATGCATAGCAGTTTCCTCACCGTATGGGATTGCATAATACTGCTCAAAGCCGCGGAAGTGGTCAATACGGATGTAGTCAACCATGCTTAACTGGCCCTTGATACGGCGCATCCACCAGTCATAGCGAGTCTTTTTGTGATAATCCCAGTCATACAGCGGATTGCCCCAGAGCTGTCCGGTAGCGGAGAAATAATCCGGCGGAACTCCGGCAACTACGGTTGGGTAGCCGTCCTTTTCGAGTTGGAACAGCTCACGGTTTGCCCATACATCGGCACTGTCAAGTGCAACGAAGATCGGGATATCACCAACGATCTTGATGCCATTTACATGTGCATAATCGCGTAAAGAATTCCACTGACGGAAGAAGATAAACTGAATGTACTTGTAGTAGTCGATGGAATCAGACAGACGCTCGCGCCAAGCAGCTTTAATGTCCTCATCCGGGTCACGCAGGTCATCTTCCCACTCCAGCCAGCATGCGCCGCCGTGTGCGTCCTTTCCTGCCATGAACAGTGCATAATCGTCCAGCCAATCCTTTTCCTGCTCACAGAACACATCGAACTCCTTGAGCAGACACAGATCTGCGGAGTCCTTGAAGATCTCGTAGGAGCGATGCAGGATGCGCAGCTTCGCCGGAATAACATCGCCATAGTAGATGTGATCCGGGTTAAAGTGCGGATAACCGTTTAAGTCCTCGCCGTAGAGAAGACCATCCTTAACCAGCTCATCCGGGCTGATTAAAAGTGGCTGTCCTGCAAATGCGGAGAATGCCTGATACGGGGAATCGCCGTATCCTGTGTGCCCGAGCGGCAGAATCTGCCAAAGGCTCTGACCGGCTCCTGTCAGGAAGTTGATGAAGTCGTAAGCGCCTTTTCCGAAATCACCGATTCCGTATGGGGACGGGAAACTTGTCGGGTGTGCAAGCACACCAGAATAACGCTTGGATAATGTTTTTGCCATAAAGATACCCAAACCTTTCTCTTAGAATGTATTTAGCAGCAATTGAACTGACAGGTTTCAAGTGCTGCGTTTATATAAGGTAAGTATAGCACCAAACGACTGTATTTACAAGCGCACTCGTTTTTTTCTTGAATTTAATGCATTGATCGGGTATACTGAAGACGTGAATAAACTAAGAAAAGGTCAAAGTAACGATTCAGAAAAGGCAAAGAAAAAGGAGGATGCAATGAGCGTCAGAGGAATTCACACCGATGTAACAGATATGCGTGAAAAAATTTTCACCGAAGTAGCAAGACTTGCTTATGAAGGCGGCGATTATTCCCGTCTGGAGGAGCTTCCATATAAGATTGTACCAGGAGAACTGGCCAGCTTTCGAGAGAGCGT
>CAVCXB010000095.1:0-11405 GCA_963605535.1 Wujia chipingensis | reverse complement strand
AATCCTGACGGCTGCAATGGAATCCTCGTCCGACACGTCGGGCGGGGTTGTTCAAATTAAAGAACAATAGGGGTTGGAAACAACCTCTTTTTGTATGCAGAGGAGTAGATTAAAGAAAAATAATAACTGGTCATAAGTATTTCCAATAAGTATATTTCCTCCAAAATCCTGAAATCGCAGAAAATCTATTGGACTTTTTGAAAGAAAAGAGATATAATGAGAAACGCATTTCGATTTCCAAGGAGGAGAAAAATGAGAAAAATACAGAAAGTGTGTGCAGCATTACTGGCAGGTGTTATGACTGTTGGTACATTTGCGCCGGCAGTATTTGCAGATGAGACAAGTACTGAGGCAACTGAACTGACCGACGAGCAGGTAATCAATGTAAGAGCAACGGCGTTCGGAAACAATTATGACGTTCAGGATATGGGTTGGCGTTGGATGATGGCAGCTTGCTACGATGGTCTGTATCGTAATGTTGCAGACGAGGATGGCGAGCATTTCATCTTAGCAGGAGCAGAGAGTGTTGACATTTCCGATGACGGAACTGTTTATACGTATCATTTAAGAGAGGATGCAAAGTGGTCCGATGGCGTTGCCGTTACCGCTCATGATTATGAGTACGGCTGGAAGCGTCTGTTAAATCCGGATTACGGATATGATTATGCATCTTTCATCTATAACGTAGTAGGCGCAGAGGAGTATAACTCCGGTGAGGGTTCCGCTGATGACGTTATGGCAGTAGCAGTTGACGATTATACCTTCCAGGTTACTTTAAAGGTAGCGGACCCGACTTTCGAGTCTAAGTTAGTAGCGACTCCACTGTATCCGACCCGTCAGGATCTGGCTGAGGCAGCCGGCGACAACTGGGGCAAGGATTGGACTCTTTGCGTATACAACGGACCATTCTGCATGAGTGAACTGGTTGAGGACAACAAGATGGTATGGACAAAGAATCCAGAGTATTGGGATGCTGAGAACGTACATCTGGATACCATTAACTGGTATATCGTAGCACAGGAGTCTACTGCAGCTACCATGTTTGAGAATGGTGAGTTGGATCAGTATCAGCCGACTGGTGACTATGCAATCAAGTTTGCAAAGGAAGCAGAAGAAGGTAAGTATCAGTATCTTGTAACCGATTATCCGGGAACCGTTGGTCTTTGCTTCAATTCTGTAGACGGCGGTATGTCCGGTCTGATGAGCAACGTAAAGATTCGCAAGGCTCTTTCCTACTGTATTGACCGCGAAGAGATGATCGATGCCGTATATGGAAAGTATGAGCCGGCATACAGCTATGTTGCACCGGCAATCACTTTCAATGGTACTTCTTATCGTGAGCAGGCAGGTAATGTCATCGAGGATGAGTACAATGAGTATGTAGGTGATACCGATAAGATCGTAGCTCTGTTCCAGGAAGGTCTGGATGAGTTGGGTGTTGAGACTCCGATGGAGGACATCACCATCACGTACCTGACAAGCGGTTCCACAACCGAGGGACAGGCTGAGAGAGAGTATATCCAGCAGTCAATCGAGGAAGTTCTTGGAATCACCGTTGATTTAAGCGTAGCCGGAGACAGCTCCTTATATATCGCAGAGAGAAACGAAGGAAACTACGACTTCTTCTTAAGCGGATGGTATTCCGATTACAACGATCCGCTTGATTTCCTGTACACTTACTATACCAATGCATATGGTCAGTCTTTCGGCGGATATAGCAATGAAGAGTATGATAAGTTAGCAGACCAGCTGAATGGTGAGACTGACATGGATAAGCGTCTTGAGATCTATGAGCAGATGGAGAAGATTCTTCTGTTAGACGACTGTGCATTCGCACCGATCTATCATGCTACTAAGCAGGTTCTGCTTCAGAACTGGGTTAAGGATTATCGTACATCCTCCTTCGGCGCAAGTGCAGAGTTCATCTGGACTTATATCGACGGTAAGAACGAGTAATCAAACGGGAACCTTTGAAGGAAATACAAGAAAGATACGAGAGAAGTAAATCCTACAAAGAACGCATAAAACAAGATTTAAGAATAGAAACCCAAGCGTTTTGGAAGGGCTCGATATGCGGGCCCTTCCTTTTCGTAATAGGTACTGTAAAGAGTAGAAAAAATACGTATTCGATACGCACAAAGAAAAAGAACAGGAGATCCGATCATGGGTAGATATTTGATCAGGCGTTTTGCCGAGCTGGTTCTGACGATCTTTCTGATCGCAACAGCAACCTTTTTCCTGCTGGAAGCGGTTCCGGGCGATCCGTTGACCCAGAGAGCAGACCATCTTCCGGAACAGACGCGTACTGTTTTGTACCAGCGCTATGGCCTGGACAAGCCGGTAATGGAACGTTATTTAATTACAATGAAAAAAATGTGCAAGGGTGACTTTGGTGAATCCTTTGTATATGCAGGTCAGACCGTAACAGGTCTGTTAAAGACAAAGCTTCCGGTATCGGCAAGACTTGGTATTCAGCAGATGCTGCTTGGTGTAACAGTGGGACTGCTGCTTGGAATTGTGGCGGCGATGAAGAGGGGAACTTTCGTAGATTATCTGATTGTCGGATTGTCGGTACTATTGATATCCGTGCCGCATCTGATCTTTGGATTGTTGCTGCAGAAGATTTTTGCAGGTAATCTGCGATGGTTCCCAACGATTGGATGGCCGGAAGGAAAAGATCTGTGGTTTGGCGGTTGGAAGTATACCGTACTTCCGACACTGACTGGATGCTTCTCTTACATTGCCACCTATACGAGATTGTTAAAGACTTCTATGTTAGACGTTGTTAATCAGGACTACGTATTGACGGCAGAGTCAAAAGGCTTAAGCAAGGGCGCAATTATTCGCAAGCACATCTTACGCAATTCCTTTATTCCGGTTATGACACAGTTGCCAATGTCGGTTGCCATGTGTATCACGGGCTCCTTCTTTATTGAGAGTATTTTTGCCATTCCGGGAATCGGACAATATTATGTAACGGCTGTAAACAATCAGGATTTGTCCATCGTACTGGGTGAGACGGTATTGTTGTCGATTTTGTATATTGCTGTCATCTTTATTACGGATATTCTGTATGTATTCGTCGATCCGAGAATTGAGATGCCGGGTAAGAGAAGAAAGTAAGGGAGGAGAAAACATGCTCACAGCTGATAAATTTAAGCGGGTTGGCTATACAAAAGAAGAAGCAGAGCGTATTGACCGCCCAACAATTTCTTACTGGCAGGATGCCTGGAGAAGATTAAAGAAAAATCCGGTAGCGATGGCGTCTCTCGTCGTGCTCGGATTGGTGCTGATCATGGTTATCATTGGGCCATATATCAGAGGTTACGATTTTGTTTCAAAGAATGTAAAAGAGAAGAACCAGGGAATGAGCGCAAAATATTGGTTCGGAACCGACTATCTGGGTCGTGATCTGTTCTCTCGTGTCTGGATGGGTGCAAGAGCTTCTATTATTATTGCGCTTGTCGCAACCGCACTTAAGCTGGTTGTCGGAACGCTGTACGGCGCGGCAATGGCACACTTTGGCGGCTGGGTAGATGATGTTTTGATGCGTATCATCGAGGTCATCAACTCTCTTCCGAGCTTACTGATTACTATCCTGATTATGATGGTATTAGGAAATAACATGTTTGCGCTGCTGGTTGCCCTTAGTATTACCGCATGGTGCAGCACCGCCAGACAGGTTCGTGGTATGATCAAGCAGTTAAAGGAATCCGAGTATGTCTATGCGGCAGAGGTGCTTGGCGCAAAGCCGTCCCGCATCATCTTAAAGCATTATGTTCCAAATATGTTAGGAATTCTGATCTTAAATATTTCAACTTCCATTCCGTCCTTCATCTTTACGGAGGCAGGACTGAGCTTCCTTGGAATCGGTCTGACCGCACCGGAGATCAGTCTTGGCGTTTTGATTTCACAGGGACAGCAGACACTTGATTTCTATCCGACACAGCTGATTTGGCCGTGTCTGGTTCTGTGTGTAATCGTTATGGCATTTAACCTGCTCGGTGATGGACTGCGTGATGCACTCGACCCGAGACTTCGCCAGTAAGACAAAGGAGAGACTAGGAGAAACTATGAGTGACCAGAAAAATGACAAGATAATCGAAGTAAAAAACTTAAGAGTGTCCTACCATACTTATGCGGGTGAAGTCAAATCCGTGCGCGGTGTTTCCTTTGATTTAAAGGAAGGCGAGGCACTTGCCATTGTAGGTGAGTCCGGCTGTGGAAAGTCTGTTACCGCAAAGACCATCATGGGATTGATCAAAGGGCCGCAAGGCGAGATCAAAGAAGGCAGCGAGATTTTTTACCATGGAGAGAACATTCTGAATTATAATAAGAAGCAATGGCAGGCATACAAGGGCGGTGAGGTTGCAATCATCTTTCAGGATGCATTGGCTTCTTTAAACCCAACGATGCGTGTCGGCAAGCAGATCATGGAAAATCTGATGGCGCACAAGCACATGACAAAGGATGAGGCAAAAAAAGAGGCCGTTCGAATGCTGCGCATGGTTGGTATTCCGGAGCCAGAGAAGCGTGTACGCCAGTATCCGCACGAGTTTTCCGGCGGTATGAGACAGCGTGTCATGATCGCAATCGCATTTGCATGTGACCCGAAGGTTTTAATCTGTGATGAGCCGACTACCGCACTTGACGTAACCATTCAGGGACAGATTCTTGATATCATCAAGGGCTTACAGAGAGAGCATAATACCTCTGTTATCATGATTACGCATGACCTTGGCGTTGTGGCTAACATCGCACAGAAGATTGCTGTTATGTATTCCGGCATGATCGTCGAGCGCGGAAATTGCGAGGATATTTTCTATCGTCCGAGACATCCGTATACATGGGCATTGATTCGTTCTGTGCCAAGACTCGACCTTGAGAATAAGCAGGTACTCGCCTCCATTCCGGGTACACCGCCAGATTTGTTAAATCCGCCGGTTGGATGTCCATTCTGTACCAGATGCGAGTATTGTATGGAGATCTGCAAGGAGCAGATGCCTGAGATCACAGATTTTGGTGATGGACACGAGGCAAGCTGCTGGCTGCATCATCCGCTGGCACCGAAGGTAGACATGCCAGGAGAAGAGAAGGAGTAAGACTAAGACATGAATAACGAAAAAGAAGTGCTCCTTTCTGTGAGCCATTTAAAGAAATATTTTCAGGTAGGCAAAAACGCCACCTTAAAGGCTGTTGACGACGTTTCCTTTGATATTTACAAGGGAGAAACGCTCGGAATGGTAGGAGAGTCTGGCTGTGGAAAGACCACCTGCGGACGAACTTGCATCGGTCTGTATACCAGAACAGACGGCGAGGTTTTGTTCAAGGGACAGGATCCGCAGAAGTTGACTGGAAAGGCCAGACAGAACTATAAGAAGTCGGTTCAGATGGTTTTTCAGGACCCGTATGGTTCCCTTGACCCGCGTATGACCGTTGCCGAGATCATCGGAGAGGGAATTGATATTCATCATCTTGCAAAGAATAAGACAGAGCGTAACGAGCGCATTTACCACTATTTGGAGCTGGTTGGATTAAATAGAGAGCATGCAAACCGTTTCGTCCATGAGTTTTCAGGTGGCCAGAGACAGCGTATCGGTATCGCGCGTGCACTTGCAGTCGAGCCGGAATTTCTCGTTCTTGACGAGCCGATCTCTGCGCTGGACGTTTCCATTCAGGCGCAGATCGTAAATCTTTTGATTGATTTGCAGAAGCGCATGGGACTGACTTATCTGTTTGTTGCGCACGATCTGTCTATGGTAAAGCATATCTCTGACCGTGTTGCCGTACTGTATCTGGGTACCCTTGTCGAGCTGACGACCTCTGAGGAACTGTATGCAAATCCGCAGCACCCGTATACCAGAGCGCTGCTGTCTGCCATTCCGATTCCGGATCCGAAGATCGAGAAGAAGAGAGATGAGGAGAAGATTCGTCTTGAGGGTGAGGTTCCAAGCCCGATCAACTCCCCAGCCGGTTGTAAGTTCCAGGGAAGATGCAAATGTGCAATGCCAATTTGCCGTCAGGAAATGCCGAAGCTTCGCGATATCGGCGGCGGTCATTTTGTCGCATGCCACATGTGTGATCCGGCAAATGGCTGTGAGACAGGAAATTGCGTATGACACCAAATAGAAAAGATACAAACGATAGAAAAAATGTAAACGATAGAAAAGAGACAAAAGAGACGGTAAAAAAGGCCGTTGCAGATGTAGCAAAGGCATTTGTGATCGGCGTGATCGCCGCAGCTGTTTTGTCCGTCATATTGTTTGCAAGTGGCTTTCTCTTTGGACACTTTCAAGCGGCAAACGGATTGGAAGTCGTGAAGGATGGCCTGCTGCTGATCGGCGCAATTGGATTGTTTTTGGTGGCGGGAATGCTTCTTGCCAAAGGAAAGAAAGAGAATGCAGATGAGAAAAAAGAGGCCAAGAATGGCTGGCGAAATCAATTTGCCGTGATTGGCTTAAAGACGGTTGTTCTCGTGATCAGTGTTGCCTTTTTATTGGTGGCATCGGTAGCAGACTGGATTTTGCTGCATATGTGATGAAGAATTAGTGGCAGGCTGGACTTTGCTGAATGTGTAGATCTGGCTAGATATGTAAAGCCATTGATGATTGAATTGTAAGTCGCTATAGGAACATACTATAGCGACTTATTGATTTTTAATTATGGACAATAACAGGGAAAAAAGGTATCCTTTAAAAGAACTGCAAAAGAAAAAGCATTGAATTTGTTCATTTGATATTTTGAATATAAGTATAAGGAGACTAAGGAAATGGATTTAAAATTTGAGACACGATGTATTCACAGAGAGCATGAGTATGAGGAGGGTCATCCATACGGTTCCGTATGCACACCGATTTACCAGACAGCGACCTTCTATCATCCGGGTATTGGACAGACGACAGGCTTTAACTACACAAGAGAGAGTAACCCGACCAGAAGTGAGTTAGAAGAGATCGTGACCTCACTCGAGGAGGCAAAGGATACCGTAGCATGTGCAAACGGTATGGCTGCGATTGTGCTGTGCATGGAGCTGTTTGAGTCCGGAGATCATCTTGTATGCTCAGAGGATTTGTATGGCGGTTCGGTTCGTATGTTCCAGACAACGGGAGAGAAGCGTGGACTGAGCTTCACCTATGTGAATACAGCAGATGTTGCCGCAACTGAGGCAGCCATTCAGAGCAACACAAAGGCTCTTTACATCGAGACACCGAGCAATCCGACCATGCAGATCACCGATCTTGCAGAGATGAAGCGTCTTGCAGACAAGTACAACCTTCTCGTGATCGTTGATAACACTTTCTTATCTCCTTATTTCCAGAAGCCAATCCGCTTTGGCGCCGACCTTGTCCTTCATAGTGGAACAAAGTTCCTTGGTGGACACAACGATACACTGGCAGGATTTTTATCCACCTCAAGAGAAGATCTGGCAGCAAAGATCCGTTATCTGTATAAGACTGTTGGAAACTGTCTGGCTCCGTTTGACAGCTATCTGATCATCCGTGGTATTAAGACACTGCCGATTCGTATGGAGCGTCAGCAGGAAAACGCACTTGCCATCGCAAAGTGGTTAAAGACCCAGAAGAAGATCAAGCAGGTTTACTACATTGGTCTGGAAGATCATCCGGGCTACGAGATCAACAAAAAGCAGACGACCGGTTTTGGAAGCATGATTTCCCTTCGTACCGACAGCGAGGCAACTGCGCGCCGCGTGCTTGAGCGCATCCGTCTGATCACCTACGCAGAGAGCCTTGGTGGAGTAGAGTCTCTTATGACCTATCCAATGTTACAGACACACGGCGATGTTCCGGTTGAGACAAGAGAGCGTCTTGGTATCACCGAGGACTTCCTTCGTTTCTCCGTCGGCATCGAGAACGTAGACGATCTGATTGCCGATCTGGATCAGGCATTAAACGGGGAGGATTGATTGTGAAATTCGATTTTGATAAAATTACAGACCGCAGAGGTACGGACTGTTTAAAATATGATTTTGCAAAAGAGCGTGGCAGACATGAGGGCATTCTGCCGCTGTGGGTAGCCGATATGGATTTTCCAACGGTACCAGAGGTCAGCGCGCGTCTTCGCCAGATCACAGAGCATGGAATCTATGGCTACAGCGATGCAAAGGAGCCTTATTTTAAGGCGCTTTCCGGCTGGTATGAGAAGCATTTTTCGTGGAAGATTCAGAATGAATGGCTGATTAAGACACCGGGCGTTGTCTTTGCACTGGCAGTTGCTGTGCGTGCATACACAAAGCCGGGTGAGGCTGTATTGTTACAGCAGCCTGTCTATTACCCATTTACCGAGGTCATCACAGACAATGAGCGCGTTCTCGTAAACAGTCCGTTAAAGCTTGTTGACGGTCACTATGAGATTGATTTTGATGACTTTGAAAGTAAGATTCGCGACAATCACGTAAAGCTGTTTTTGATGTGCAGCCCGCACAACCCGGTTGGACGTGTTTGGAAGAAGTGGGAATTGGAGAAGATCGGAGCGATCTGCATCCGTTATGGTGTGACTGTTGTGAGCGATGAGATTCACAGCGACTTTACTTGGGGTGACAACAAACATCTAATGTTTGCGTCTCTCTCTGAAAAATTTGCAAACATCAGCATTACCTGTACGGCACCGAGCAAGACCTTTAACCTCGCTGGCCTTCAGGTTTCCAACATTTTTATTCCAAATGAGACACTTCGCCAGAAGTTCAAGAAAGCAGTCGATGCGGCAGGCTACAGTCAGGTCAATGTCATGGGCTTAGAGGCATGCCAGGCTGCCTATGAGTATGGAGAAGACTGGCTGACACAGTTAAAGGCATATCTGGAAGACAACATTGCGTTTGTCCGTGAATTTATCAAGACAAGACTTCCGAAGCTGACGATGATTCAGCCAGAGGGCACTTATCTGTTATGGGTTGATTTTCGTGCGCTTGATCTTACCGAGGCACAGAGACAGGATCTGATCGAGAATAAGGCAAATCTATGGCTTGATAGTGGTGCGATGTTTGGACCGGACGGAGAGGGCTTTGAGCGCTTTAATGTTGCGTGTCCGCGTTCTGTATTGCAGCAGGCATTTGAGCAGCTGGAGGCAGCAGTCAACGAGGCGGATGCCAAGTAATATACGAGAAAAAGCATTAAGTAACGTTAAGCTTTAGATAAGTGAAAAATCAGGAGGCATAATCAAATTATGATTTATTTGGATTATGCGGCGAACACTCCGGCACAGGAACGTGTGCTGGAGTGTTTTTGCCGAATTGAAAAAGAATATATTGGAAATCCAAATTCCGTTCATCCGGCGGGAATTCGCGCAAAAGAAAAGATGGAGGAAGCGACTCAGACAATCGCAAGACTCCTTGATGCAAAGTCGGATGAGGTTATTTATACCTCTGGCGCAACGGAATCAAACAATACCGCAATTAAGGGAATTGCGCAGGCATCACGCCATATTGGACGCCACATCATTTCCACACCGCTTGAGCATTCCTCAGTAAGTGGTACACTGACAGCCTTGCAGGAGAAGGACAGCGAGATTGATCTGCTTGACATCATGAGAGATGGCATGGTAGATTGTGAGCAGCTGGAAGATTTGATGACAAAGCATACGGTTCTCATTTCTGTCTGCGCGATTGACAGCGAGCTTGGAACGATTCAGCCGATTGACAAGATTATTGAGATTAAGAAGGAATACCCGGACTGCCGCTTTCATGTAGATGCGACACAGGCAATCGGACGAATTCCATTTTCTTTTGATGGCATCGACACGATGAGCCTTGCACCGCACAAATTTGGTGGCTTAAATGGAAGCGGCATTCTGCTGAAGCGGGAAGGTGTTCCGATGGAGCCGCTGTTAAACGGAGGTGCCAGCACTACAATTTATCGAAGCGGAACACCGGTGCTTGCCATGGCGGCAACGTCTGCACTGGCACTTGAGATGGCACTTGCGCAGGAAGATGAGGTAAATGCGCGTATGCGTGAGTACAATCAGATGTTAAGGAAAGCGTTGTCTTCGTACAGCCGCGTGCAGATTAACAGCCCAGAGCACAGTGTTCCGCATATTTTGAATCTGAGCGTGGAGGGTGTCAAGGGTGCCACATTCCAGAAGGCACTGGCAGAGCGAGATGTATGTGTATCCGTCAAGTCTGCTTGCTCCGTTGAAAATACGCCGTCGCGGTCGGTTTTTGCAATCAGCAGAGATCGAAAGAGGGCACTTTCTTCGTGGCGCATCAGTATGGGAAGTGCGACGACACGCGAGGAACTTGAGGAGTTTTTGAACATTTTTGAGACATGCTATAAAGAATTGACTACCCGATGATGGTGACTAGCAGAGATTTTACTTGACATCGAGAAAAAAATGTGTTTGTATATATCAGGTACATGATTTTACAAACAGCTGAAAGAAAACAGTATTTGTAAGGTAAGTTGAGATCTATTTAGAGAAAAGGAATGACAAAAATGGGAAAAACACTCGAACCAAGCCGGGAAATCGAACGCAGCATCATGAAGAAATATAGAAAAGAGCTGTGGAATCCATTTATCCAGGCAGTAAAGAATTATGAACTGGTTCAGGAAAATGATAAGATCGCAGTCTGTATTTCAGGTGGAAAGGATTCTATGCTGATGGCAAAACTGATGCAGCTGCTTCAGCGCTACGGCGATGTTCCGTTTGAGCTGGTCTTTCTTGTAATGGACCCGGGATATAATGAAAGAAATCGTAATAAGATTGAGCAAAACGCAAAGCTTCTTGATATTCCGGTCACGATTTTTGAGACCAATATCTTTGAAGTAGCAAATAGCACTGATAAGTCTCCGTGTTATTTGTGTGCAAGAATGCGTCGTGGTCATCTGTACAACAAGGCAAAGGAGCTGGGCTGCAATAAGATCGCGCTCGGTCATCATTTTAATGATGTTATCGAAACCACACTGATTGGCATGTTCTATGCATCTCAGTTAAAGGCTATGATGCCAAAGCTGCACAGCACGAACTTCGAGGGAATGGAACTCATTCGTCCAATGTACTGCATTCACGAGGACGATATCATCGCGTGGAAGCGTTACAACGAACTGGAATTTATTCAGTGTGCATGTCGTTTTACCGAAAACTGTACGATGTGTGATAACGGCGGTGGCGGTTCCAAGCGTCAGGAGATCAAGACGCTGATTCGTCGCTTAAAGAGAGACAATCCGTTGATTGATAAGAGTATCTTCAATAGTATTCATGCAGTTAGCCTTGACACAATGCCGGGCTATAAGACACATGGAAAGACATATTCTTTCTTGGATAACTATTATGATCATAGTGAAGGCGAAAAGGATGTAGCTGAATCTGTAACATCTGACTAAGAATATAGAGTTAATATCTGACTTAACCTAGAGGCAAGCCTCTAGGGTTCCATTGGCGGAGTTCTAGTACCT
>CAVCXB010000094.1:0-11643 GCA_963605535.1 Wujia chipingensis | reverse complement strand
TCCTTCAGTATAATGTATTATAGTGTTTGACACAAGCCCACCCGTGAACAGTAACAATTGTTGTTTTTTTCCCGTCTTTTGGTTCTATTTCCCTCTATTCGCTAGGATTCCCTGTGCCGCCGTCATATCCTCTGGCGTGGTAAGCTTGATGTTCTCATAGCTGCCCTCGGAGAGATAGACATGGTTATCGGTAAACTGCTCGACCACCATCGCATCGTCGGTGATTAGGCCAGCTGCCTGAAGGCCTTTTGTTTCTATTATATGGGCGAGACGCTCATACGCTGTACAGATGACCTCGCGTTTAAAGGTCTGCGGTGTCTGGATAACGCGCAGGGTACTTCTGTCCGGTGTGGAAAAGACCATTCCATTTTCATCTGCCACCTTTACGGTATCTTTTAACGGCACTGCTGCCACACCACTGCCATACGTTTTCGCTGAAGCAATGGAGTGCTGAATCACATCCATGCTGACACAGGCTCTTGCCGCATCATGAATCATGATCAGATCGCAGTCGGAAGCCGCCTTTACACCTTCCATAGAGGAAAGAAAGCGCTCACTCTTTCCTGCAACGACGATTGTCTCAGCGTGAAGATGCTCCTCTGCCAGAAGGCTGCGGCAATACGCCACAGCATCCGGTGATGTCACCAGTACAATTTTATCCGCAACCTGATCAAACATACGCACACTATGTAAGAATACAGGACTTCCCATCAGATCGAGAAACTGCTTGGCTACGGGCGCATTCATACGACGCCCGCTGCCTGCCGCCAAAATTACGGCAGCTTTTGTCTCCTGAGGCTCCTGTTTTTCCTGTGTCTTTTGTGTTTCTTGTATCTTTTGTATTTCTTGTGTCTCTTGCTTTTCTTGCTTTATCTGGTTTTCCCTATCGTCCATCTTATCGCTCTCCCAGCTTTAAGGATGCCGCTGCATTTAAGTCCCAGCCGCTTCGTCTTCCTTTTATATACTCATAGTAGCCTGCTGCGCCGATCATTGCTGCATTGTCGGTACAGAAAATCGGTGACGGATAATAAAGCGTAATTCCATTTTTCTCGCATGTCTCTTTTAAGCCAGCGCGAAGTGCAGAGTTGGATGCCACGCCGCCTGCCAGAGCAAGCTTATGAAAGCCGTGCTCTTTTGTGCCGCGCACCGCATGCTCTACAAGTACCTGAACGACTGCCTTCTGGAAAGATGCCGCCAAATCGTTTGGATTGACCTCCTCACCTGTCATCTTGGCATGATTTAAGTAGTTCAATACCGCTGATTTCAAGCCACTAAAGCTAAAGTCATATGGGTTATCGGACATCTTCGCCTTCGGGAAGGTGATTGCGTCTGGATTGCCAAGCTTTGCCGCTTTGTCAATCTTCGGGCCGCCCGGATAGCCAAGACCGATGCTTCTGGCTACCTTGTCAAATGCCTCTCCTGCCGCATCGTCTCTGGTACGACCGATAATGTTGAACTTATCGTAATCTTCTACGACAACCAGATGGGTATGACCGCCTGAAACGATCAGACACATAAACGGCGGTTCAAGATCTGGATTTTCAATATAATTGGCTGCAATGTGACCTTCAATGTGATGAACACCGACGAGTGGCTTTCCTGCCGCATAGGCGATGGCCTTTGCCTCTGCCGTGCCGACAAGAAGTGCACCGACAAGACCAGGTCCATAGGTAACTGCAACGGCATCCACATCGTCTAGGGTTACAGATGCCTGCTTTAACGACTCCTTTACGACCTGATTGATGCGTTCAAGATGCTTTCTGGATGCGATTTCTGGCACAACACCGCCGTACAATGTATGAATATCAATCTGAGTGGAAATGACATTCGACAATACCTTTCGGCCATTTTCCACGACTGCGGCTGCGGTCTCGTCACAGCTGCTCTCGATTGCCAAGATCTTTATATTCTTCTTTTCTTCCATTTTAATTCTTACCTTCTTCCTGCTCAAAATCGAGTGAAACGCTTCTGCCGTCCTTGGCTGCGATGGTTCTCGGGAAGATCTTTCGCGCCTCCTCGATAAATTCCTCCGGATGAGTCAATGACGGGCTGTAGTGTGTCAGCCACATTTCCTTTGGCTGTGCCTCCTTTGCCAGCGTGGCCGCCTCGCAGAATGTCATATGCTTGTGCTCCTTTGCCTTGGCAAGCTTATCCTGCTCGCCGTACATGCCTTCGCAGATAAAAAGATCGGCATTTTTTGCCTGCTCTGCAATAACCGGAAGCGGTCTGGTATCGGTCGCATACGTAACCTTAATTCCTTTTCTGGCTTCTCCCATGACCATATCTGGCGTGTAAACCTTGTCGCCATCTGTCATTGTCTCACCTTTTTGCAGGCGGCTCCAAAATGCAAGCGGAATGCCTAGCTCACGCGCCTTTTCGGCATGAAAACGACCCGCACGCGGAATCTCAATGGTATAACCGTAGCAGGTAACATTGTGAAGCACACGAAATGCGTGAATATGATAGCCCTTTATCTCAAAGTCCTGCTCATTTTGTGTGATCTCCTGAAAAATAATCGGAAATGGCAGCTCCGGTGCAATGACACGAAGCGCATTGACGACACGCTCAAGGCCTTTTGGTCCGATCAGCGTCAGCGGCTCGGTGCGGTCTGCATTTCCCATCGTCAAAAGAAGTCCCGGCAGGCCACTGATGTGATCCCCGTGATAATGCGTAAAGCAAATCACATCAATCGGATTGCAACTCCATCCTTTTTCTCTCACTGCGATCTGAGTACCCTCTCCGCAGTCAATCATTAACGTACTTCCGTTGAATCTGGTCATTAGCGACGTGAGCCAACGGTAGGGAAGCGGCATCATACCGCCGGTTCCCAGCAAACATAAATCTAGCATCTGTTCTCTCTCATTCTAAGTAAACGCCTGTCTCCTTCTGGTACACAGGCAGACGAAACTGTTTGATCAATTTTTGCGTACAGTTCTCGCACAGATCGAAGATAATTTCCTCGCCATCCTGATTGGAAAAATAGCCCCATGCCTTATCCACATGAAGATAATCTTCCAAAACGATGCCGTTTTCAACTGGCAGTGCACGACCACAGCAGTTGCACACGACCTGAACGATTCTGTCTCTATTTTTTTCTTTTACGGTAATTCTCATAGTAATTGATTCCTCCCTAAACCATGTTTCATTTTGAAACCATGTTCCATTTTGCATCCAAGTCACATCCATTCGTCTATCAATCAAACCATAAACAAGCCATAAAAATCATGCGAATGGAATGATTTTAACGATTTGAAAATGGCGCACAAAAAAGATGTGACGGCAGTATGCATATCTTAACGGATTTCGGGAAGAATAACAATGGCAATGCCTGTCACTGTTGGAAGTATTTCCACATGATCAGTGCATCTTCCTTTGGTTTGCTGTAAAATCCTTTGCGAATTCCAGATTTTTCATAACCATTTTTTTCATATAGAGCGATTGCTGCGCTGTTAGACACGCGCACCTCGAGCGTGATTCCGTACAAATTTTTCTCTTTTGCAAATGCATCGAGTGCTTTCATCAACTGATTTGCCGCACCACATCTGCGATAGGAAGCAGTCACAGCGACATTGGTGATGGACAGCTCATCTGCTGCCAGATAAGCACCGACGTAGCCTGCAACAGTTTCATCTAAAAATGCTGCGACAAAAAATACATAGTTAGCATCCGCAAGGCTCTCAGCAAGTGCATTTTCGGACCAAGGTTCGGCGAAGCACTCTTGTTCAAGACGTGCCACGGCCGGAATATCCTCTGCCGTCATCCGCCGTATGGATGCGTTGGCGGATGCGGCATTTGTCTGCGTTAACAAATCTTTGCCTCGGTTCCGCTCTCACCTGGGCGAAGAGAACCCTTTGTGTAGATTCCTGCCTCTCGCTCCTGCTCAGCCTGTGATTTTTTCAGATAGATTGGGCGATGATCGTCCGCGTTAATCGCCTCTCCTGCGCGGAATTTGCGAAGACCAATCTCTGCCACTGCTGCGGCGCGCGGTGCGCTGCAAACTGCCGGTGCAATATGACTATTTGTTATCGTTTCCTGAAACCATGCGCCGTGCGCATAAATGCCATCTCCGGTAAACAGTACGACCTCGTTCTCCTTCTTTGTTTCCTGTAATGCCTGTGCCAGTTCCTCTACCAGTAAAAGCTTTGGCTCCATCACACATACCATCTGCATGTTTTCATCGAAGCGGTACAGCGCAGTGTAAACCTGTCTGCGTCTGGCATCAATAACTGGGCAGATGACTTCCGCGAACGGACCACAGCCAAATGCCATCGCTTCGAGCGTAGACACCTCGACAAGCGGCTTATCGAGTGCCAGACACAATCCCTTTGCGGTAGCACTTCCAATACGAAGTCCGGTAAAGGAACCTGGACCAGCGGAGATGGCAATCGCGTCAAGTTCCTTTAAGTTGGTCTCGGTCATCTTTACGACCTCGTCGATCATTGGAAGAAGCGTCTGTGAATGTGTCTTTTTAAATGAAACAGAATACTCTGCCAGCACGACATCGTCCTTTATGATGGCGGCACCTGCTGTCAGAGATGAACTTTCAATTGCTAATATCTGCATATTTTTAACCTTATTGCCTTTCTTATTGCCTTTCTTATTGCCTTTCTTTTTCCAGTTTTGCGGTAAGACTACGCCTCACGCTTGCCACGCACTGTTATTTTTCGATAATCAAAGCCCTTGTCCAGATCTTTTTCAATTGTGATCCATACGGCTTCCGGCGGAATAATCTCTTCGACGAGGGATGCCCACTCGACAAGACACACGCCCTGCCCGTAGAAATACTCCTCGTATCCGATCTCTTCCATCTCCTCCGGCTCTTCGATACGGTATACATCAAAATGATACAGCGGCAGACGTCCTTCCTCGTATTCACACACAATCGTGAACGTCGGACTGTTTACTGCCTCTTTTATGCCAAGACCGGCAGCAAAGCCCTGAGAAAAGACGGTCTTTCCGGTACCCAGATCACCATCCAGGCAGTAGATTTCTCCGGCGGATGCCTCTTTTGCAAGACGCTTTCCAACCTCGAAGGTCTCCTCTGCACCATTTGTCTCATAAATTTTTTCTGATATTGCCATTTATTCCTCCAAACATTGTTATGTTCCCGTCTTTATAACGCAAATATCCGCAGCCATACGACTGCGGATACACATTCGTGCATCGTATTGATTTTACAACGAATGCACAAGAAAAACAACAAATATTTTATGCCTGATGAAGGATACGGCTGATTGGCTTGTAAATCAGCATAACGATAACCGATACGGCGGCACCTTTTAACAGATTGAGCGGTGCAACGCACACAGCAACAAAGGTCAAAAGATTGAATTCCTTAAAGCCTGAGAAGATCGCATGACCCATTTCTAAAATCTGGTCAAGCGGCATGCCGTAAAGCTTGGAGAAGGCCGGAAGTAAGTAGAATGCATTGAATAAGCTTCCAAAGATAGCAATGATAACGGTTCCTACGGCACAGCCAATGATGGCATTTTTCTTTGTCTTATGCTTGAAATAGATGATGGCTGCCGGAACGATGAAGCTGCATCCAATGATGAAGTTTGCATAATCACCGACAAATGCGGTACCGGTTCCTCTAAAAAGTACCTTTAATACATTCTTTAACAACTCGGTGGTGACACCAGCGACCGGCCCCATTGCAAAGGCACAGATCAGTACCGGCACCTCAGAAAAATCAAGCTTGTAGAATGGCGGTGCGAACGGAACTGGGAACTCAAAAATCTGCAGAATAAACGCGAGCGCGGACATCATACCAACGGTGACAAGCTTTCGGGTGCGCATGCTCTGGGACGAGCTTGCACCTGCCCATTTCTCACCAAGCTTTGCCACAAGCAGGACAAGCGCTGCTGTGATTGCAATGACGACAAGAAAGCCGACATTTTCAGTTACTGTTTTCCATAAGTTTTCCATTTCTCTTTCCTCTTTTCTGCGCAAATGATGCGCGTTTTGTTTGAAAATTGAAAGTGGATTTCTTTTGATGTAATTATGCGAAATAAGAATTTTGTGCATCTGCAACAGAAAAAGCCCCCTAATTCAGGGGGCTTACGGATCAATCACTGTTTGCATCTTCGATAGTTTTGTTAGTTTTTGCTAACATAGGGTTCTACCAATCTTGCATCGCTGCACGTATCTGTGTTTCTATGACAGTGCACTTTTCTTTTCCCATCCAGACTTCGGATGCTGCATTCTTTCTAATGAAATGCGAATGCTGCATCGCTTTACTGTTGGTTTCGGAGTTGTGTTTTGATACACGCACCGAATCAGCCGCAAAATGCGGGTCGCGGACTTTACCGCCAGTGGGGATTTACACCCCGCCCCAAAGAATATTCCATTTTCTGCAAAGAATATAGCACAGGATGAGCGAAATTGCAAGTTATTTTTTTCACAAATTTGGGACGTTTACTTTGTCGGTGCCTTCATTGTTAGAGAAATACGCTTTTTCTTTAAATCGACACTAAGGACTCTCACATTCACGATATCACCGACACTTAACACCTCGGACGGATGCTTAATGTAGCGATCACAAATCTGGGAGAGGTGAACAAGACCATCTTCGTGAACGCCGATATCGACAAATGCGCCGAAATCAACGACGTTTCGTACGGTTCCCTTTAATTCCATGTCTGGCTTGAGGTCTTCCATGGAGAGAACGTCGCTGCGAAGGATTGGCTTTGGCATCTCATCACGCGGGTCTCTTGACGGCTTTTCAAGTTCTTTTACGATATCGGTGAGAGTCATCTCTCCGATCTGAAGCTGCTTTGCAAGCTTTGCAGTCTGAATTTTCTTTGCGATGCCTGCTGCTTTTCCCTCGAGGATATCCTTTGGCTGCAATCCACAGGAGGAAAGAACGGCACGAGCGGCATCATAGCTTTCCGGATGAACAGCAGTTGCATCAAGCGGCTCATCCCCGCCACGGATGCGAAGGAAGCCTGCGCATTGCTCATATGCCTTTGGTCCGAGCTTTGCAACCTTTAACAGCTGCTTACGGTTTGTAAACTGACCGTTTTCCTCGCGGTAAGTGACAATATTCTTTGCGATGGTCTTTGTAATACCGGATACATACTCGAGAAGCGCTGCCGATGCGGTATTTAAATCGACACCAACCTGATTGACACAATCTTCGACGGTTCCATGCAGCATTTCATCAAGCTTTTTCTGGTTCATGTCGTGCTGATACTGACCGACACCGATCGCCTTCGGGTCAATCTTGACAAGTTCGGCAAGCGGGTCCTGCACACGTCTTGCGATGGATACGGCGCTTCGCTGACCAACGTCAAAGTTTGGAAACTCTTCGGTTGCCTGCTTGCTTGCAGAATAGACAGATGCACCTGCCTCGTTTGTGATGACGTAGCGAACCGGCATATTGATTTCTTTGATCAATTCGGCAATGATCTGCTCGGACTCGCGGGATGCAGTACCATTTCCAACGGAAATCAATGTGATATGGTACTTTTGAATCAGTGCCTTTACGATTTCCTTGGACTCTTTTACTTTGTTATGCGGTGCAGTCGGATAAATAACTTTTGTATCGAGTACTTTTCCAAATGGGTCAATTACCGCTAATTTGCATCCGGTACGAAAAGCCGGATCCCAGCCAAGCACCGTCTGATTTGCGATTGGAGGCTGCATCAAAAGCTGACGCAGGTTCTGGCCAAATACTTTCATGCCACCCTCTTCGGCTGTCTCGGTGAGTGTGGTGCGAAGCTCACGCTCGATCGCCGGGGCAATGAGACGCTTATACGCATCCTCTGCCGCCTCACACAGCACAGCTGCACAATTTTGATTCTTACCCTTTGTGAGACTTCTATTTAACCAGGAAAGAATGTCCTCCTGCGGTGCCTCAATCTTAACACTTAAAATTTTTTGATTTTCACCACGGTTTAAGGCAAGTACCTGATGGCCATTTATCTTGGTGAGCGGTGCTTGAAATTCATAATAATTTTCAAACACAGACTCAGTGCCTTCCTCACGCACCGCAGAGGTAATTATTCCCTTTTCCCAAGTCATTTTCCGAATCTGCGCACGGAATGCAGCATCGTCGGAAATATGCTCGGCTAAAATATCCATTGCACCTGTCCGTGCATCCTCTGCACTTTCTACGCCTTTTTCAGTGGAAATGTAGGCTTTTGCCAGCTCACTTATGGGCTTGCCTGCCTGTCCGAGTAAAATCTCGTTTGCAAGTGGCTCTAAGCCCTTCTCCTTTGCGATGGTAGCTCTGGTGCGGCGTTTCGGGCGATATGGGCGGTACAAATCTTCGATAACCGCTAAGGTCTGTGCTTCCTCCATTTTCTTTTTCAGATCGTCTGTGAGGACGCCAAGTTCTTCCATGGAGGCAAGAACGCTTGCCTTCTTTTCTTCGAGGTTACGAAGATAGGTCAGTCGTTCATCGAGGTTACGAAGAACTTCGTCATTTAATGCGCCATGTGCTTCCTTACGGTAGCGGGCGATAAAAGGGATGGTGTTGCCTTCGTCAATCAAGTTTACAACGGCTTGAACCTGAGCGGGACGAATTTGCAGTTCTTCTGCTATCTTTTTAATAATATCCATTGCTATGCCTTTCTGCACCATACCCCTGTATGGTGCAAATATTGGTTGTGACTTTTTGTTTTGTGTGATATGATTACACTAATGTTTATCATACCATTGCGCCGGATTTTTTACAACCCGGCAGATTTACGAAAGGATTTTATTTATGGACGAAAACAAAAAATACCAGAATACAGAGAATGACGACAACGACACCTACGACCCATATGAGGAATATGTCAATGACAAGATTCATGAGGAGCAGAAGGAGGAATACGGCGATTCCTATGCACGCTACACCGACCCGCAGATGGGGCCGGAGGATGACAGAGGTCGCTCTTATCGTCCTCGCCGCAGACGTGCAACTAACCTTGAGAAAATCGGCTTTGCGCTGAGTATTGCTGCTCTGATCTGCTGTTGCTGCTCGAATATCTATGTGACGCTTGGTGCATCAATCATGGCACTGGCAGTCTCGATCTGCTCACGCTTTTTTGCAAATGAGGAGCATCGCTTCCACCCGATTGCAATCGCAGCCATTATAATCAGCAGCATTTCGATTGTAATTGTTGTGTTTATTCTTTTTTTCTACCTAGTTCTTTACCCACAGCTGTTACAGGATCCGACTTACCGTGAGATGCTCCAGCAGATACAGGATATTTTGAATAATCAGGCAGACTCGCTTCTCCCTTCGCAGTCGGATGCTGTCGAGGTACCGAACACCATTCCGATGCCGACGGGAGACGGAGATACGATCTAAGGCAATATCAAATGTAGTGCCCCCCCCGAGGTGAATGTGCTTTACGAGACGGGACGTTGTAGCGTGCACGTTGTCAAAATACACTTACGTTGAAAATGTGTAGTGGGGTCCCGTGAACATAAAAAAGTCACTTCACCGAGTGGGGCCTTCGTAGAACTAAACAAGCGGCACGGCCGATGGATTTACCCCATCAGCTGTGCCGCATTTTTTATGAGAAAATTAAGCAAAAACAGCCCCGCTGCCACCCACATCTGCCAATTTTGATATCGAAAACCGCGAATACGCCCGCGTGACAAATAATGGACGCTCTGCCAGATGAAAAACGTGACCATCCACGCTGCCAGATACACCACCGCCGGATGGTACAAAAAGCTAGAAATAATCCGCCCATGAAGAAGCGCTTTTACCGCACGCGTTCCTCCGCAGCCAAGGCAATACCAACCAGTAAGTCGGTAAATGTTACACGGTGCACCCTGTGCAATCCAATCAAGTCCAAGCACATGTAAAAGTGCCAAGCCCCCGAATGCCAACACAATTCCTGCTATTAAAATGCAAAAGAGGACATCCTCTGTCCTCTCTGCACGATCTATCTCTTGATTTTTAAATGATCTTTGATTTTGACTTTTCATTTATTATTCTCAATCACTAGTATCGATCTTATCAAATCTTTCAATTGCAACGATTCATTCCAGCGCTACACTTACTTTACACTTACTTTGCCAGACGAATTACGCTGACAACTGGATACTGCTCGCAAAGTGCATCAAACTCACTTTCGTTCCATGTTGCGGTGATCAGTCCAAACTCGCCGTCAATGCCTGCATTTACAACCTGAGTTGCCTTAAACTGTGCTGCTACTGCCTGTGCATCGTCTCCTTTTACACGAACAACGTAGCTGTGAGTAGACGCACGATGATCCGAAACTTCCATCTTGCCCGGCTCATACGGTGCAATCTCGGTTCCCTTTGGATTTCTTGCTGCGCTGACAACATCTGCAACAACGGCGGATGCGGTCGGAAGCTTTCCTGCTCCAGCGCCGTAGAACATCAAATCACCCATGCACTCGCCGCGTACAAGAACAGCATTCATAACATCATTTACAGCAAAGAGCGGATGCTCAGCAGTAATCATAACCGGGCATACCATTGCGCTGATGGTTCCGTCTGCATTCTTTGTGCTGGTTCCAAACAACTTAATGCGGCTGCCAAGAACCTTTGCGTAAGCAAAATCAGAGGAGGTAATCTTGGTGATACCTTCGGTGTAGACATCCTCGTAGTCTACATACTTACCAAATGACAGAGAAGACAAAATGGCGATCTTTCTGCGCGCATCGTGTCCTTCAACGTCTGCTGCCGGGTTACGTTCCGCATAGCCTCTCTCCTGCGCATCCTCAAGAACGGCATCGTAATCAAGACCATCCTCGCTCATTTTGGTCAGCATATAGTTGGTGGTACCGTTCAAAATACCGGTGATCTCGGTCACTGCATCGGAGGTGATGCAGGAAACAAGCGGGCGAATAATCGGAATACCGCCGCCTACACTGGCCTCAAATAAAAAGTTTACGTGATGTGCCTTTGCAATCTCAAGAAGCTCTGGGCCGTGTGCGGCAACAAGCTCCTTATTGGAGGTGGCAACATGCTTTCCTGCCTCAAGGCATGCCTTTACGAAGGCATATGCCGGCTTTGTTCCTCCCATTGTCTCGACAACAATAGAAATCTCCGGATTCTGTGTAATCAGGTTAATGTCCTTTACCACCTTGTTTTCCATCACATCGCCAGGAAAATCGCGAAGATCCAGCACGCACTCTGGCACGATTTCATCTCCTGCCTTCTTTGCGATCGTCTCTTTATTCTTCAGCAATACCTGTACGACTCCTGAACCGATATTTCCATATCCTAATACTGCTACCTTAATCATACTTATATCCAACCTTTCCAGTTATCCGTTATGCATTTTTTCAGCTTTGAGGTTATTTTGAGATTATCTTGAAATTATCTTGAGGTTATTTTTCGACGAATGGAGACGTTATTTTTATTCTCCAGTGTCCTCAGATACCTTCTCACCCGTAGACAGCCATCTCAAATAAGCGCTGATAAACAGATCAATGTCACCGTCAAGCACTGCACCTGCGTTTCCGCTGCTGGCTCCGGTACGATGATCCTTTACCATCGTGTACGGCTGAAGCACGTAAGAACGAATCTGGTTGCCCCATGCGATGTCCTTTACCTCACCACGAATGCCGGAAATCTTCTCTGCATTCTCCTGCTGCTTTAACATATACAGCTTTGCCTTTAACATCTGCATTGCCTTATCCTTGTTCTGGAACTGGGAACGCTCATTCT
>CAVCXB010000093.1:0-11816 GCA_963605535.1 Wujia chipingensis | reverse complement strand
CTGCTCTACTCGCAGATGAAATCTTGCAACATCATTGAAGGTGCTGCAGGATCTCACCTGCTTTCATGCAGATGCTGCTTGTGCTTCCTTGTACGCGACATGTCGTTTTTCATATACGATTTTGATCGCATTCTGTAAATTCTTATGATTGTATTGATTTTCCTTGCATAACTCCAGAATCTCTTTATCGCTTGCACGGTTTCGGATATTGACAGCACCAACGGGGTCTGCATCATCCTGATAGCCGCAGTTTGTACAGCAGAATCCTTTTGAATGTCGATTCTCTCCATTTAGATTGCTGCATACTGGGCACACCTGACTTGTAAAATCAGGCTCGACTTCGAAAAAGTCACATCCTTTTTGATTCAATGCTTCCATCAGCTTTCTTTGAAGCTTTCCGCGAGCAAATGTAGAAAACATTCCATTCATCTTGCGACTCTTATTGAACTCTTTGATATCCAATCTCTCAATCGCAGTCAGTGTATCCTTGGAAATGCTGTCCACATATGCTGTAACGGTTTTCTTGATTTTTTGTTTTGAACATCCCATGATTGACATGGCAAACAATACCTTTGACTGGGCGAATATCCCCATCCCTTCTGACAAAAGATCAAACCGGATATTGTTCAAACGACTTGATACCTGCACGACTGCCGCATCAAATGCATTCTGGCAAAACGCAGAGTTGATTCCTTTCGGACGAATGGCCTTTTCCAGCTTTTGCATTTCTGGATCTTTCTTATCGTTCTTTACCAGTTGAAGTACGATAGCAGGATTCTTTTCTAATAGCTCAATGTTACGATTGATGAGAGCCGTATACGAATTCTGCATCTGCTGCAAGGTAACAAGCTTTTCTTTATTCGGCCGGCCATATAGAAAAACACTCTTTGTAATGGTAGTCTGAAAAGAACTGTTCTTTTTCTTTCTTGCTCTTGGCATAAATCCCCCTTTCATTTCGATTGGTTTGATTTTGTAATCCTCTGAATGGAATCTTTCATGTAAGATTCAATTTTCAGTGTAATGATTTTCTTACGATAGTTTACAGATCAAACAATCGTAACATTGATATTGTACATGTGGCTTCGTACATATTTTCTACTGTTTCCCTTTACACAATATAGTATAAATCCGGTTAAATTGCAAGAAAGACTTTAGAACACAGCATACTTGTATTGTAGATACGTTACTATTCACGGGCAGGGTTACGAAAAGCCAGTCACCTCAGGACTTTGCCATAAACATTGGTTGATCCGTGAACTGTAACGCTATGGTATCCGCCGTTTCAATATTCCATATGCTACAGCCCCAGTAGCCACTGCTACAACTGCTATTAGGAGCCCCGCCACAATCAACATATTTTCACTCACAATTTCCAATTGCAAGAGTCGCCTTCCTGCGGTAAACAATGCATATCCCAAAATCGCAATGACAAGCAAGGTGCCAACGATTGACCATACAAGCTCTCTGCGTTTTGTTTGCTGCTGCATCTGCGAGCGCTCTTTTGGTATCTTTAAGTCTGTTTTAAGTTTTGAGGATTGTGGCTGTGAATCCTTTCCTCCTTTTTCTGTTTTTAACTGTAAGGTAGCGTTAGACAGTATCTCTGTTTTCGGTTCTGATTTTTCTTTTAATTCTCTTTCTTTTAACTCGCTTTCTTTTAACTCTCCTTCTTGTAATCGGACTTCTTCCAATTTTTCTTCTTTTGGCCTTGTTTCTCCATCTTCCAGTCTGTTTTTAATGCATCCCACAATAACACGTATGGATAGATTTTCTTTTAGGCTCTCCTGAAAAAGCCCATACGCCAGTTCAAGACTTTTTCGATCATCATAGTCAATGTGGTCGATTAAAAAGCGACAAAGTACATTAACGGCTTGATACAGCGGCATATGTGAATAGGGATAATAGCAAAAGCGTACCCGTTCCAGACTTTTTGACACAAAAATGTACTGTGGTTCAAGCAAGATTCCTTCCCCGTCCAGCAGATACCTTCCCACCTCCGAAACTGCGCTGCAAAATTGCAAAAGAAGTGATACCATCTCGTCATATGTGATTTTTCTTGCATCTAGAAATGAAGGAAGATCCTCCAATGACGTAATCTCATAGTTCAGTGTACTTTTTCCATTCATCTGCTGTATATGTACAGGCAAAAAACCATCAATCCGATTATGAATCAACATGGACAGCCGATAATCGGATACGACATCCTCACCTACATCAATTATCATATATTGATAATCCAGCCGTCTGCTGTATGATACTTCCATCTGCGCCATTTTGTCACCTTCCTACTATATACTGCATATGTACTGTTTCTACTGCTTACTTTCATGCAAGTTTTATTCTTTCTTATCCACTTTCTGCCTTCTCTTCCTGCTCTTTGTCCCGAAGAATTCCCCTTATCAGACGAATAAATTCTTCTTGTTTGGATTCACGTACCTGAACACTTCCCGTTATCTCTGATGGAACACCCCAGGCACGCATGATCGAAAAAAGTGGCAACCGAATATGTGCTCTGTATGTAATCTGAACACTCCCAGGATTGGACACTACAGAAAACTCTGGCATATCACAAGCCAAAAGTTCACCTGACACGCGTTTGCCCACATATTCAGGTGTCGCGCCTGTATTTGCTGTATTCTTTGCCAACCGCCACAAAAGCCCTTTTTCCTGAAGCGCTTCCCAGTCGAAAAAGCCTTCCTCCATATCGCTATTTTCCGTGACAAATAGCATTGCTTTATGTGCTGCCTGTGAAGATACCTCCTCCAATATCGTCTTATCATGAAGAAAAAAACCATAATACATGCACAGAAAAACTGCCATGATTACCGTCATCGAAATCAGACTTGCCTCCACGGTAAAGCTTGCTGCAACCCACAAACCAGTTCTTCTTGCTTCATCTGACAAAATCGTTCTTATTCGCGATAAGAAACCAGTTAAAGCATCATTTAAACAGACATCGCCTGCAAAATCCAGTTTATGAAAATGGAAGCCAGAAGCCATGGTACAAATGGCATTTCGCTTTGTATCTGTATTTTTTCTACTCTTTCCTCTGCCACACATAGTCTCATTCCTTTTTTTTGCCATTTTTGCTTTGTTGCCTGAGTGACCATACAACTAACCTGTCCAAAAAAGCATAACACACTGCCTCCAAACAAGATTTCCAGCCCAATTCTCACACCACATACGCTCCCGATTAAAAATGCACAGAGCACATCTCCTATACCAATGCCATTGCTTACGCGTGATAAAACAAAAAGCAACATTCCCGGAATCAAACACATACCAATATCAATCATTCCCCAATTTGCAAAAAGATCCCAAAGAAATGCCATTCCTGTACATCCCACAATCCAACTCACCGATACTTGAAAAAATAGCAAATCCGTTGCCGCCGGAATGAAAAAGAAAAGAAGCAATAGACTCCACCGAAGCTGTGTCATGGTGCAGATTCCTCCTCTCCCTTTGCACAGCGGCTGCAGCAGTGACGGTCACGAACCTCTGAAAGCCAGACAGACTGCACATTTCGCCTGAGTGCCGAGCAGTTTGGATCCGTATGAAATCGGTTTCCGCTTGACGTGATATACACCCAGAAGCCGCTTCCACCCTTCTCACATCGTTCGCATGCATAATATTTGCTTCCGTCCTCGCTGCGATAATTGATCACCTCATTATGACGAATTTGCTGCACCGAAAGCTTCAGATAGGAACAATCCAAACTCGTATGATACACACTTCCCGTCTCGGTTATGTATACAAGCACATCCTCCTTTGTCTCTTCTTCCTTGCTTTCGTTATTTCCTGCTGGCGCTTTGTTTCCACTCCACACGCGCTGACACTCCCGCTGCGTAAGAAGAAGTGAACCAACGTTTCCTGGCAGAAATGGGACTTTCACCCGATAGGTCACCATAAGATCCAGATTCCCCTGCTCATCCGGAAATCTCGATCCCAATACGGTCAGTCCATTCTGCCCACCTGCAATCCAAGATCGGTCAAGAAATTCTCTTCCAACCGAATAGAAAAGCTTTTGCTTTAAGTAAGCCGTTGTAATCCCGCCCTGCACCAAAAGCATGGCAAGATCATCCGCATCTTCTCCTCCTACCTTTTCAGCCTCGTCAGAATTTTCAAGCAGATAGTAATAACCGCAAGCTTTTGTGACCGCCTCCTTCATTCCACTCTGAATACGTGTCTGAATCTGCAATACCTCAAAAAATGACAGCAATGCCATGATAACACTAAGAAAGATTGGCAGCACAATACTTGCCTCAACCGTTAATGACGCTTTGCAGCGCAGGCAAGCGCCCCAAAAGCAATATGGCTGATACCTGGAATCTTTTTTGAATGCCTTTTTTTGAACGCCTGCCTGTCTCATTGTGTACCTCCTTCCCTCAATACATACGACTCTGTGAACAGGACAGCTCATACCCCTTGCCGCCAAAGCTGTAAAAAATTGGTGCGGCGACCATCTTTGTGGAAACCTCAACTGCTCCGAGGCAATCCGCCATTGAAAAAGACGGATTGTTTTCCCGCATGCGAAGTTGAATCACATCCATTGTATAATATCTTCGATCACTTCTTCCTTTCGCATATAGAAGAAGTCTCAAATATGCATCATACGCTAATCCATCCTGTTCTTTTGCCGTCAAAAACAAATCACCATCCAGGAAATCTGCGATCTGCGAAAATGATAACGTCCAACTCTCCGCATTTTTGATAATCGGAATATGCCCACCGCTTAACAATGTGCGCACATCCACAATCGCTTCCGCAAACGACCATCCTGCCAGCATGGCAAACTGTGTCAATTTTACAGCCGGATATATGCCTGTCCACCCAACAAGTGCCGTTGCCGCAGTCTGCGCCTGTGAGGACAATATAGGATCTTTCAGCGCAGAAAATAAATTTAATCCTTCTCGCATAAGAAGAAGTGAATTTACAGTCGACTTTAAGTTTTCCTTATCGGTTGTCTTTCCATTTAAGATATATTCTAACTCGTAAGCCATGCCCTTTGTTTTCTCACCACTTGTAAAACAGCGGCAGTGCTCCAAAAGATACTCGGTAAACAAAAAGCTTTCCTCAATTTCACTGATTGCCGAATGGTACCATGTAAAATTTACGGTTCTCCATTTCGATGGAAGATCCGACGCCGTTACTGCATAACCAGATGCTGCCTGATCAAATGGAAGCACAAAATTCAACCATCCATTTTCCTTCAGTTCTTCAATTTTATCTAGCCAACTTTCCTTCAGAACATCCTTATACTGCTCTTGTTCTTCCTCTGTTTTTTGGGCAAGCTGCTCCTTAACACCTTCTTTTTCTTGATCTTGTTCTTTTTGTGCCTCTGTCTTTGCATCTTCGCCTTTTTTGAGGTCTTCTAACTGCTCCTGCACTTTTTCAAGCGCAATGCCAAGCGTTCGATACTTCATAAATTCCAATATGCTGCGCGCAAACAGTTCTCCCTCATTTTCAATAACAGAAACCGTGTTTTCGATTTCAACAGAAGCATTATTTCCCATATACAGATTTCCAGATAACAACAGATGATCGGATTTTGAATTCAAATTCATCGTCAAATACTGTTCTACAATATCCTTGGGCTCTTTGCTATCCTTCAAATTTGTTTCATTCAAAAGCAACAGATCAAATTCGTCAAGCAAATCGCGATCATACATTGAAAACAGTGAATCCATCGCCGAATCCGTAGCTGACGTTAATCGCTGACGCAAACCAAAGATCCTTGCATGCTCTGTCATTGCCATAATAAATCCAATAAACAAAATCGTGAGCAACGACAAAAATACGGTTATGCTGGCTTTCCCCATTCTGGCTTTTTTTATTTTGAATCTTTCGGATTTGGATGTTGTCATTTTACATGTTTTCATCCCATCCTTTCTCATCCATACAACTCATTTACTGTGCTGTTTACATGACTGAAAATTCCAGTGACAATAGCGATAAGCTGTTCTCGGAAAATAACAACAATCGCCAACAGTACGACAAGAACTAAAATAACCTCAACAGTTGTCACTCCCTTTGTATCATTTTGAAACTTTCTTATTCCGCTTACAATTCCTTTGGTGATTCCTCTCATTCGATCACCCATAAGATGATTCCAACGCATACGCTTGTCTCTTTGCTTCATGCCACACGCCTCCCTTCTCACAGTTCACAAACCAGATAAACTTCTACCCATCTTATTTTTGCATATAGTAACTTTTCAGCATCATATTCACAAAGCTGCACATTTGTTACGTCGCTACATGTTCATAAATGCTGGTATCATCAGTATCGCCATCACCAGTCCTAGTAAGAGAAACATCGGAAACAGCATTTTCGTTTCCATGCGCTCTCCCTCCTGAAGTGCTTGATTTTTTCTTTGGTCTAGTGCCTGTGTCAGTTCCTGGTCAAGCATTTGTTCCAGTCCGGATATTCCCTGTCGTATGTTTTGCTCAAGACTGTTTCCCAGCCTCAAATAGCAATGTTCTCTACACCTCCTTCCAAATGCCCCATATGCCGCAGCTTCACTTTCTCCTGCCTCTATTTGGTTTCGGGTAACAAGCATCTCCTCAAACAGATAACGCTTGTAGCCCGCGCATTTGCTCTGTGTTATCTCATACTCCGCTGTCAGCCTGCTCCATGCCGTACGAACATTTAGCCCGCACTGAACCATCAGTCCCAGCTCAAAAACAAAATTGGGGTAATCGGATATAAGCTGATGATTTCTCTTTTCATATGCTTCCTTTTGCTTTTGTCTACCAATCTCATACAACACAAACGGCAAAAGAAGAAGCAAGATGGGGAAACTTCGCATCGGCTGCGAATCTCCTGTTTTGTAAGTTAGATTTTTCCCCTCTATATTGGTCGGAAGTGGTACGGTCGTCTTTGTTTTTGTGTTGTCATTCTCATCCTTTAGTTGTCTTGTTAACAACATAAGATAATACTGTGCATCTTTTGGAGACGGCATCAACCTCACATCAAGTGTATAATATTGTTCATACATGGAATAGGATAGCTTCACCTGTAACTGTGCAATACAGCCCTCCTGTGGAATCTCCTGTTCTTGAATTTGAATCACACCAAAATCATCAATAAGCTCTGGTGTTAAAGTCTTCCATACAGCACGTATGCCATAAATGGTAGACGATACAAGTGAAAGATTACTCTGCACATTTTCTAACGATTCATTCTCTCCTAAAATCTGTTCCTTCAATGCATCAAACGCATCATCAAACACCGACAGCATTCCCTGTGTTTCTGGCTCTTGTCCATCTATCGAGACTTGAAGCTTCTGTGTTCCTTCCTCTAAGCCCTCAACTGTCAAGTTATAGCTTTTTGTCTGACCAAATTCTGGGCGTTCAAGCTGTGTCTGCTCGGTCTGTGACTCTGGCAAAAAGGAAACGGCAATTCCGATTATACTTGCCCCAAACAGACCAAGCCAAAAGATTGCCATCTGCCTTGCCCCCTGAAACCGCATTCTGCTCTGCGCATCTTCCCGAACATACAGCGCGTTCGCCCATTCCTTTTCTTCCTCACGCTTGGACGGCTGATTCTTTGAAAGAACATCGTAAATCCAAAGTCCCATTGGAAGAAGAAATCGCAGCTGTATTTTTTGTTGTTTCTTCTCTTCTGTATCCATAAGCCTGTTTACAAATTCGTTTTCATAATTTCTTTTCCAAATAACAATGAAAATCAATGCAACTAACAGGCAAATAAAAAATACAAGCATGAGGACCTCCTATTTTTCTTTTCTTACTTGAATCTTATTTGAATCTTATTATCTTTGCAGAAAGCACATAAGCTGCGATATAAATTGCCAAACATACCGTCATAATTAGCTTTCCTGTTATCGTCTGATACATCACTTCAAGCAGCTGCGGCGATGTGATCGACATATAAAGAAGAATCCCAGCAGGCATTAAATTCATAATCTTCTGCTCGAATTTTTTGCCTGCCAGCATCGTCTCGATCTGCTCCTGCGTCTGCACCTTTAAGACAAGCTGTACCGTGATCTTTTGCAGAATAAACGGCATCGATGCACCACTTCTTTTGGCGAGTGCAAAGGCTTTCGCAAATTCTTTTATCTCTTCTATTTCACACACATTGGCAAACGCTAACCAAACCTGTTCGGATGGTTCTCCGATACTCATTTTCGAAAGCATGACACGCAGAACCCCTACCAGATATGCATGTTCTCCTTCCATGGCAGCAAGCTGATCCGCTGCCTCCGCCATCGCATTTTCCGCAGAATGACCCGTTCGAAGTGCTCCAGACAGCAATTGAATCAACTCCTGAAATTCCCGCCTTATACACCGCAGCTGTTTTTCATGAAGTGCCTGTTTCTGCCAACGAAAGAACACAACGAGAAATGGCACTATACTAATACTTCCTATAAAAATATTATGGTAAAAGATATAGGTAAGTCCATACCAGCCAGCTGCTCCTACCAGTCCATACAAAAACTTCTTTTTCAAATCAAATTCATCCGGAAGCTGGTATAAGTCCCGCTGCTCTAAGCTTTTCCTTCTTTTTAAGCGGGTTGACCGCCTCAAGCGTTCCTGTGATCCTTCCATCCACACCCCCCGTTTCCCGAAACTGATACAAAACTGACAATGTTACATTTCCCCTGTCATCAAGTCCCGTTACCTCCTGAATTGAAAGCACCTTTCGTGAACGATCCCGCAAACGTCCCAAGTGAATAATAATATCAATCGCTGAGGCTATTTGACCGCGGATCGCCGCAAGCGGAAGCTCCACACCCATCAGTACCATTGTCTCAAGTCGTGTAATCATGTCCTGTGCACTGTTTGCATGACCAGTCGAAAGGGAACCATCATGACCGGTATTCATCGCCTGTAACATGTCCAAGGCTTCGGCACCTCGAACCTCTCCGACTACAATTCGATCCGGACGAATACGCAAGCTATTTCGAATTAAATCGCGGATCGTCACCTCATATTTTCCTTCCTGACTTGCATTTCTTGCCTCCAAACGAACCAAATTTTGAATATGATACAACCGAAGCTCCGCAGAGTCCTCGATCGTGACAACACGTTCCTGCTCTGGAATATACTGCGCCAGTGCTCCTAGAAATGTTGTCTTTCCCGAGCCCGTTCCACCGGAGATAAAGATGTTGTAGCGCGCCTGAACCAACTTGGACAGAAACTGCGCTACCTCTTCCGACAATGCTCCCCATTTTAATAGCTGTTTCATATCCGGCGGATGCTTTGCAAACCGCCGGATTGTGAGGATCGGACCGTTGAGCGCAATGGGAGGAAGAATAATATTTACTCTCGATCCGTCCTCAAGACGGGCATCCGCCATCGGGTTCGCTTCATTTACCCGACGGTTTACCTTCGCTACTATCTGCTGAATGACATCTTCCAGCTTTTCCTGTGAAGAAAATGTTTTCACAAAATGCATCAGTTCTCCGTGCTTTTCCACATAGATCTGGTCATATCCATTTACCATGATCTCCGTCACCTCCGGATCATCCAATGCCTCGCTTAACACATCCAGACGTCGGAAGGAATCGTACAATGCCTGCCGAAACTGCATCCGCAGCCGCACTGAAAACTGTCTGCGATACGCTTGCATCATCAGCACGTCATCAATACTCGCATACAACTCCTCATCTGTCAGCTCCTTCGTCATATCAAGCCGCTCAACCACAAGGCTTCGCAATGTCCCCAAAAGAGCCTGTTCCTGCTTTCCTTCCTGTTCCTCCTGCCGCTCCATATTTCGCCTACCTTCGTCTATCATTTATACGATTACTTATCTACTATTTTCCTACCATTCACTTGGCATTAGACTGCGCACATAATCTCCAGCTTCGCCCCATAAGGCGTACTCTAGCCGTTCCTTCATGGTTCCACTGCGCGTGCAATGCGGCAGCTCTACCATCTGCATGCTCTGCAGAATTTCTTCCTCGCCGTTTTGTTCCAACCATTTTTCGAAACGCCTTTGCTGATCCCTTGCAAAGCGATCCGAAAGAACTGGCACATAAAGGCTCGAACACAACGGCAATAATACGTCGGCAAGCCATAGTTTTGTCCCAATATCCAAAACAATTGCTGCATACCCAGCCTCACGCGCAATCTCTTGAACTAGCGTACCCCATTCTTTTGCCTGTATTGCACACAAATCCTCTGGACAATTCATCCCCGTAAGCACATCAATTCCATGCCAATGTGACACAAGCAAGGGTAGTTTCTCCCTTAATCCATGCCGCTGACAATAAAAGTACGCATCTGATAACGTACCTCTTTCTCTGTGTCCCTCTTCTTTTTGCTTCTCTTTTGGTCCTTCTTGTATGATTCTTCCCTTTTTTCCTTCTTCGTTTTCTTCTCCTGCATCTTGCTCATCCAACGCCATCTCATCCTCATCCAGAAAAGACAGCTCGTCAAAGCCTATGTACAAAACAGAATGTCTGCGTGATAACAATTTCCCTAACAAAAGCGAAAACGTTGTTTTTCCACATCGTCCAACTGGCGAATAGACACCGTAAATCGGACATGAAGTCTGCAAAATTGGACTATCTCTTTGATCCTTGCTGCCGATGTGCTGCATCAGCTGATTTAAAAGCTGATCTGTTGGCTGATATTTATAGATATGATCGCCTTTTTGCCCTTGTATCTGATCTTTCTGTCCGGTCAAATACAATACTTCTTCTGCCTGATCGCGTATTTTTCCATACTCTTCCAAGCCACTTCCTTCAGAAAGAAGAAGCAGTTGCGGCGTATGACCTTCAAGGTAAGCCGAAAGCTTATCGGCTTGTGAAAATACTTGCATCTCAAATGGTACGCTTTCCCGGCGGTTTACATATTCTGCTAGATTTTTTCCATATGCTTCTTCCTGCTCATACATTGCCACTACCTTTTTCATGTTCTCTGCTTCTCCTTTCTTCATCTTCGCTGATGAATTTTCACTATTTTCATTATTCCTAACTACTCCATTCACCAACGAATTTTCACCGATGCCCTAAGAAATCTGGAGATCCAGAATCACTGATTACAATCTCAACACCCATGCTGCGATCATGCTCATAGATTGCTCATCCTGAAATCTTGTTTTCGGTGATGAGCACATTTTAGCAGATTGCCGGGCAAAGTCAATGCTTTTTCTATTTATTTAAGAATAATGATCCTTATTGTGTAGATAACACATATTGTATAAGTCTTATATGCTTACTATTCGAGTCAAATTAACTCAAATAAAAAAGCCTTTCCTTCTTTGCGAAATGCTAGGAGGAAAGACTTTTGAGTTTACGCTTTTATGCGTTTCTATTTTTTGGCTTTTTCGAATCTATTTGTTTTATATTTTCTATTTCTTTCTGTCATACCGTTTCACTATATTCGCGAAATATCGCATCTGCCGCGATCTTATATTCCCTCACCGAATTGGATTTTTTGATCTGTTTTAACAGCTTCGTCTTCTGCCAGCGCCTCGTCCTTTGGCTGTAACTGTACCGGATGGACAGCCAAGATTTAGATTGACCTCTCGGTATCCGTATTCATACAACTGTTTTTCGATTTCCAGAAAATCATCCGCGCGGTTCGTCAAAATCTGAGGAATCACACGCATTCCTTCATTATGCTCTGGCATAACATCATGGCGCTCGCGGCTTCCAAGCTTCTTATTAGAAATAAAGGGTGTATAGTAAGCATCAAGTGATGCAAAATACGCATGATGTGCTCTTCGATATACATAACCAGTCAGTCCCTCCATCGGCGCCATGGAAATTCGATACTGCATGAAAGTTCCCTCCTTTTTGAACAACCCCGCCCGACGTGTCGGACGAGGATTCCATTGCAACCGTCAGGATT
>CAVCXB010000092.1:0-11853 GCA_963605535.1 Wujia chipingensis | reverse complement strand
CGATGCCTCTCATTCGCATTTCGGATCTGCTCAGGCTGAACTCGCATACATGATACACATGATCACCAAGCTTCGGCATCCACTTTTGCTCACCCATTATCTCTCCTTTCTCTCCAGCGCTTATGTCTTGGACGTTCTTTTATGTACGCAAGAAAACTTGAGTAACTACGTGATATGCGTTCTTTCTTTACCTCTGCCGGGCGCCGATCTGCGTACTCGATCATATCTCTAATCATCTGCTGAACACGGTTCTCCTCACCGGGGTTATAGCCATGTTGTTGCTGATAGAGCTTCTTTCTCTGTCGTTTATTCATTTTTTCTCGTTTCTCCTCGTCTTTCCTGACGCTCATATTCTTCCTTTGTTTTATAGAACTTACAGTCCTCTGTCGCACAATACAGCTTGATCAGTGCAGAGCAGCGATCTGTCTTTCTCGCTCCGCAACGACCATCAAAACCGAAGCAATCTCTTCTTACCATGCCTTTCCTCCTCAAATCAAAAATATTATAAACGCACTTTAAGCACGCAACGGAGGGTGGCCGTATAGGCCTTTCCCTCCAGCTTTGTGCTAATCTGCACCGGTATCATATTTCTCCCTCGTCCAAGTAATTGCGACCGAAGATCTCCATAAAGTATCCTCTCGTTCCCCAATGTGCCTCGAAGACTCTCTGAGCGTCCTCATGTAAGATCTTACGATTCTCATTGCCATTCATGCTGTCATGTACCGCGTTTGGACCTGTTCGGTGACAGGGAATACACAGATACACCTTCAAGCCATATTTTTCAGAAAGCTTGCGGTTCGGTCCACCAAAGCAGTGATGCTCCTCGGTCTGACCAAGTGCTCCACACAGGTAACACTCGCCTTTTCTTGTCATCATTCGTGTTTTTGCCATGTCTCCTCCTTACTCCATGTCCATGCTGATCTGTCCCGGAATCTCTTTGTCTTCTTGCGCCTTACGGATCACATTGGCAATGTTCTTGGCCTGTAGCATGTGACCTTCCCATGCCACCCAGCGGCCTTCCCATGCTGCCTGCAAGGCTCTCTCGTAACAACCACGCAGTTGATCAACCCACTCTTGCGCTGGCGCAATTTCTTTTGTTTTCTCTGGTGTAGCATCCTCTGCCTTTTCCGGCAATCGTTCACGTTTTTCCATGTTTTTCTCCGGCTTTTCCAGCAATCGTTCACGTTTTTCCGTGTTTTTCTCCGGTTTTGAGGTTGTGTGTTCGCGTTTTTCCTGCTTTCGTTCTGGCTTTGATGAACTTTCGTCCACTTTTTCTGCCTTCTGTGGTGCAACCTTTGGTGGCCTCTGCTTTGTCAGAATCTCCACTGCTTTTGGCTTTGATGGTTCTGACTCGGTTGTTTCCATCGGGCGACCATATAAGGCAAACCACGCCTGTTCCGGAGTCTTGTCGATTGGACACAGCACCCGGACTTCTCTAACCAGCTCTTCCGGTGTATACTGCGTCTGGATATTTGTGCGAACATTGGTGATTGTGATTTCCTTTCCCTCAATGTAGAACTGTAGCTTTCCTCTGCCTTTTACGCGAACCATCACCAGACCGGTTCCAATTGGTGCCAATACTTCAAGCAGTGCCTCCTCTGCATTCGGCTGATACACTGCTGTAAACGCCTTCGGATATCGCTCTGGCATCTTGTCAAAACATTGATACAGAACTTCCTGTGCCAGTGTAGCAAGCTTTATTTCCGGTTCTTCCAGCATTACTTCTAAGTCCGTTTTTTGCATTTCCTCTGCGATCTCTGCCTTAATTTCGCGGATCTCCTGACGTGTTGCCTGTACTGGAACCGCTGCGATAACCTCATCTGGCAAAGTAAGCATCTCGGCCAGTTTGGTAACTCCAAATGCCTGATACCGATCTGACAGATGATCGGAATAGCCGCCCTCAGAGAAACGATCATTGATTGCTATGTAGCGAGATACAATGTCTGCTGTCAGACCGTAGCTTGAAGAAGCGAACTCCGTGACGCTCTTGAATCCCGACTCTCGAAGAATCTCAGTATCTCGTGCAACCTTCAGAAGGTATCCGATACGAACAAACCCTTCTGATGCCTCCTTGATTTCATAGTCCATGGCATCCTTAAATGCCCGATACCCTTTGATTTCTGTTAATGCTGTCATGCTCCTACCTCCATCAGATCATTCATCAGCAGATCAAATAACTGTCGATTTCTTTCTGTTCCATTTTTCAGCTGTTCCATTTCCTCTGCCCTCTGCTGTGCAGACTGCGCTGCCAGATGCTTGTCTCTCTCCTTTAAGCGTTTCTTGATTTCCATCTGCCACTCCTTCAGACACTCGTTGACGGTATCCAGATCGGGTTGTCTGTTGTACTCTGAGCGTTTCTGCCGCACTGTTCCACCCGGCTCAACCTCAAGCGTGTACCATGCCATCTTTGGATCTCGGCGCAGGAACAGGATATAGGTCTCCTCAAACTGGATGCGCTCGTAATATCTGTCTGATGCGCCGGCGCAATGATGCAGCTGACGTGAATCGTCCACGATATCCATCAACGTTCGCGGTGTGATGATCTGCCATCCATCGCCTTGATAATCATAGATCTCTTTAATGCGCTCAAGAACTGCTTGTGCTCCCGGCCACTTCTGATTCATCTCCTGCGCTTCAAATTGGGACTTGTGGCGATTAAATTCATCGACTAACTGATCGTGGCGCAGCTTCAGGTCTTTTGGTGCATATACGATTTCATCTCGGATGTCCATACCCATCTTTCGAGCCATGGAGATATAGTCTTCGTAATATGCAATGATGGAGCTTGGCGTGTCGTTCATCATACTTTCTTGACGCTTGATGAAATTTAGGCATTTTCTGGGCGACATTAGACTAAGCATGATTCCAAGTCTTCCGGCGGTGATATGCTTCTGTTCAAGCTCCTTTAGCGTTTCCGTCTTCATCTCAGCTTCTGGATGCTTTGCTTTCCATTGCAACCACTCAAGGGTGACTATACCGCCGTTGAGCTGCTTGAGACGACCTATTGCGTTTTTATCCAGTCCAAGCACTTCCTCCGGTGTCTTTCCATTGAGATTTATTTTTCCACCATAGCTGTAGTAGTTTATCTTGTCTGCATCCTGCTGTGCCAGCCTAACTAATCCTGCCAAGCAAAGCTGGGCATATACTGGTGTCTTACGCATCATGATCCAGTTGATCGGAAGTTTCGCTTTCCCAATATCCCACAGCTGTGCGACTTCATACCCAGAATTTCGAAGAACTTCCTCTGCCTGCTCTGGGTACAGATACGACGAATGCCAGCGGCAGTTGCACAGATTTGTGTCCCACCATATTCCGCCCCACTGGCGATAGTAGACCTTTCCGGATTGATACGGATTCCATACCCATCGAATCGTTTCTTCAATGTTGACCTTTTTGCCATTTCTGTTCCAACGGATATCAATTCGATATAGCCTCTCTGCAAGGCTGCCATCGGACTGTCTTGAGAATGCTGTAACCCAATCAGTCTTTTCTCTCTGCTTTGTTCGAGTCATTGTGGCTACCGTCTTTCCAGAGCACTTAAATCGCTGTAGATGCTTATATTTTCCTGTGTGAGTTTCCTTGCAGGCGGTGCAGTAATACAGATCATCTATCTTGAAAGCATATTCCCAAGGAGTGATCTCTTTCAGGTACCACTCCTTGATCTTTTCTGCCTGATCTTCAAACAGTGCCATCTGTGTGTTGATTCGCTCCACCTTCCGATCCATCTTCCGGCTGTATTGCTCTTTGCTATACTGATTTTCAGCTTGATTGATCAGCAGTCCAATGTCGTTGTACTCCTCGAAGAAAGTGTGAACGGTTTTCTCATCCTCTTCTGAAACTCTCATATCAGGCCATCCATACATATGAGAACTACTATCACAGATCTGATTTCTCAGTCTTTTGATGTGCATAGCACCGTCTATTTCTGCCACGTATTTTCCTGTCTTATCGACCAAGTGTCTTCCCTTAAACTTTCCGTCATTCCAGAGGTGGAGCATCAGGATATCATTCTCGGCATACACACGGGCAAAGGTGTCGTCTCCCGTGTACGGCTGCACTGGAATTGCCATTAGATGCTTTTTCGCCATTCGGTCCACGGCTCCACACCTCCTTCCCCGATCTGGTACCAGCCACAGGGCAAATTCTTTCCGGCTCTCATAGTGCCATTCTTGGTGTCTACCAGAATGATTGTATTTTTTGCCTGTGTTACCTCTGCCCTTGGCGTTTCTCCGGCCACGATCAAAGCAACACAGTCATATGACTGCATTCCAATGTTTTGGGATACTGTGATATTTCCACAGCGTTCTTTCATGCGTGTCGGATGCTGCAAGATATACCATGCACACTCCGCAAGGTACTCTGTCAGTGACAGTCTATGTACCGGGATTAACTCTGTTGTGGCGATCTTACTATCTCCGCCATCCTCATCAATATCCCCGATGGCCTCGCATCTCCAGAACTCATTCTTGCCATTCCAAGCATAGTAAGACAGGCAGTCTACTGGGTTCTCTGCTGCATGGATGCCATTGCGTACACAATTGGCCTCTACCTCATGGTTGATCTCACCCGGCTTATAGCGGTATCCCCTGCATACCATGCCAGGTTCAAAAGCTTTGTATACGATCATACCTTGTTACCTCCGTAATACGTGCTGATGATCTCGCGTGCTTTCTCTCGGCTAATATCTCCCATATAGACCGTTGGAAGACCTGCTGCCGCTGCAATCGCATCCGGAAGCTTGTAACGTGTTCTTGATGCTTCTTTGACCATTTTCCCTAAGCACTCTACAAGACTCTTCTCTGGATCGTGTGTAGAAATCTGCAACTCCTCATTCCGTGTGATCATGCCAACAACCTGTTCCTTCATTCCAAGCAGCGTTGTCGAGCAACTGAGTTTCAGATGTTCCGATTCCACTTCAATCTTTCCAAGAGCAGCTTCCAGTGGAGTAGCCAATGTATCCACCACTCCATCTGCATAATCCTCTGCGTCCTCCTTATCTAAGCCATTTTCCTCTGCCAAGAGGATGAGGGACTCAATGTCCCCCTCCATCTTCAGACCCTCTGCCGTCTTATTCAGCTCCTCATAAGTCAATGGACCAAACTTATCAAACATCCTCTTGTACCTCCCCTAAGTAATATTCTTCAACGATTTCCTTTACTGATTTCTTGGACAGATCTGGAATCGCAAGCTTTCCCCATGGTGTCGGATCCGGCAGTTTGTCAGGTGTCTGCACAAGTACCTCCATCAATCTGCACAGACAATCTACTGCTGACTTCTTGTCCGATTTCATGACTGCTTTCTGCACTTCTATGTTGTCTCTTACCGCATAGCGAAGCATTCCAATCATTCCACAGATCATGATGGAATCTCTTGAATCAATTCCATCCAGTTCTACACGGAGTCTTCCCATCGCAGCATCGACCAAATAGGTCAGCTGCGACTTTCTTCCATGCATGTACCATTCCGCATCTACCATGCACAGACCATTTTCCTCAGCCAGTGTTTCCAGCCCTTCCAGATCTCCTGCCTGCTTGAGCATTGCTGCCTTTTCGTTTAATTGCTTTAATGATGTCATTTTTCCGTATGTATCGAACATCGTGTTCTCCTTCCCTGAAGCAGGAGCCATGCACCGTGATACAATATCTTTGTATTCGGTTCTTCAATTCCGTAAAAGGCATTGAAGCGCCCGATCAGGCTCACAATCTCCTGCTGTTCTTCATCTAATCTTGATTCAAAGTTCTCCCAGGTACCTGCTCGAACTGCTTCCTTCAGTTCAATCCAATTTGCCATCCAAGGTGCGTTATCTTCATCCATCTCAATGGTCTCCATCTGTCTCCTTGCTGTCTATTTTCAACAGCTTGTAATACTGGTACAGATATCCGGTGACCTCGGACACTCCTGATACCAGTGAACCCTCAACAATCTTATAGCCTTTAGGGGGCTTCGGTTCCTGTCGGAATGACTTTGCCTTGATTCGTTTTCGTTCCGGTTCCGGGTTGATCAGATTGCGACTGCAAGTGTATCTCTGCTTTCTTGTACTCTCTGGATCCCGGAAGGTCTTCTCTGTCTCTTTGATCAGATACTCAGCCAGTGCTTCATAGTCTCCTGACTCGTCTAACAGCTTCATATCTGGTCGTCCATGTGGCCAGTGCTTTTTGAGCAGCTTTGGTGTCTCAGGCAGCCCATTCATGACTATGTGGTGATGGATCCGCTTTCCCTGCCATTCTGTCACTACTATGTACTTCAGTTCACTTCCGAGCTTCCGGTAGTCCTCTCTCATTCCTCGGATGAACTTGTCCAACCGTCTCTTTGCCTCTTCCTGACTCGGTGCATCTCCTTTATAGGTCAGCGTATTAAAGTAGTCGTCCTCTCCAAAGTTCGCTTCCAGCTTTCGGGTCAGCAGTCTCTTTGCCTGAAGGGCATTCTCCTTCTGCTTCTGCTCCGGAGTGGGAGCCTTCCTCTTCTCTCGCTTTTCCCCTTTGGCATACATCCGCCTTTGGTACTTCTCCACCCATACCGTTTTTCGACAGCGGTATATCTTTTGATAGTACATATACTTCTCCCTAAAATTAGTGCCCTAATCAAGCACAACGGGAGGAAAAATCCTCCCATTTCTACTTGCTTTTCGGGCACTCTTGCGCTATAATATTCTTGTTTTTTTATTTGTGCCGCTGACTGAGTCTCCCAACTCGCAGCGGCTTTTTCAATATCCGATTCTCTCCGGTGCCGCGGCTAACGATATGTAACTCCTCATCGGTCTCTGACAATACCAACCAATCCGACCAGATCAGTCCGGCTGCTGCGATAACTGCCTTTTGATCATGCGTCGGCTTTGTTGCTCTGCTCTTTCCCATTGTGCCTCACCTCCTTTCATCGAATCATTGCGATGATCCATCCGATCATCACGCAGGCTGCTGACCATGCAACCATGTTGATCGTGTCCACGATCGGCTGCTCTTCCTTGGCTGTTCTCAGATCTTCCTTCTGCATCAGTTGACGCAGACGCTTGGCATTGCGCTCCGGATCACTGACGAAGCTTGGAACCTGCAGCCCACGGCTCTGATCCACCTCGTCCATTACATACTTTCCGTTTACCTTTACGATTTCGAACATTCTTCCTCCAATCTCTGCATGGATACGCACGATCGCGTTCCATGCAGTAGTTATATACTTCACAACTTCTACAGCTTACCATCGCTACGCGCCTTTACGCTCCTCCTCCATGTATCTACCTCATCAAGGCTCTGCCCTGTGTAAATAAATCCGGTATCCCCCCAAAGCTTCTTTGGGCTTACATAGAAGTTATCCTTCTGATCACCTGGCTTCATATGTCCGATTGGCAGCCATCCAGCACGGATACCTTCCTGCACAAAGCACGGGGCCTTGCCGTAAACCGATGCTGCAATCCTTACTGGAACGCCTCCAGGTGGAAACTCTGGACGTTCCATCTTATCCACCAGCATTCTGAAAAGCTTTTCGACAACAATGTTTTCGTCTTTCCTTTCAGAAACTGTTATCACTTCTTTTTGCATTTATCCTCCTTTCTCTTGACTTCCTATCTTCACTGCTCTATCCTTTCCTTACAGGTCGTTGCAGCGACCAAGTAAAACGAAAGGACCCTTCAAAATGATCAGTAAAAAGCAACTCAAATTATTGAGATACCTATATCGAAAACCTCGGACTGTTTTATGGATAAAAAATAAATTTAAAGTATCTAATTTAAGGGATATTGCTTCTGGAATGTTTACGCTTATCCATGCCACAGATGGACATTATCAGGATGATTGCATCATTTCCTTATCTTGCGAAGGTATCATCGAAGTTGAACAACATCAATGGTTTGATTTGAAATTCTTTCTACTTCAGATCGTTCTTCCAATTGTCATTGCTGTTATCACAACTCTCATTACAATATTCCTAACAACACTGCTATCCCCAGCCCTATAAAGCTACCGACGATGCCGCCAACAATGGGGATTGCAGCGTCTTCTAAAAATTCTTTAATTCGCCACATAAGCTTCACCTCCTACGTGGTCTTATCTCTTGACATTCCATGATATCTACCCTATTCTTGTCTTACAGGCTGTTGCCGCAGCCAAGTAACTAATAAATAAGGAGTTCACATGATTAATTCACCCGCTGACAAGTTATTAAGCTGTGCTACGCTAATTACTGGTCAATTATGCTCACAAACTTTTTCTGGTACTGGTTTTTTCTTTAATTTCAATATTAAAGATCAGAGAGTACCTGTTCTAGTAAGCAATCACCATGTTTTTAACAATTTTGACACTTTGCAAATTTATATCAGAACTTCTCTTGAAGAGAATCCTGATTCATCCGCAAGTAGCAAACGCGTAACTGTAAATTTCAATCGCAATAGTACAGATGTATTCTTTCATCCCAATCCAAACATCGATTTAGCAGTTATTCCTTTAGCACCTCTTTTTAATCAATTGTCGGAGGAGCATGAGCACATTCTAAATTTCTTTATTCAAGAGTCCATGATTGTTCTTGAATCCGACTACAATACTCTTTCTGCAATTGAGAATCTAGTTATGCCAGGTTGTCCTATGGGAATCTATGATGATGCTAATTTTCTTCCGGTGCTAAGAAGAGGAATAACCGCATCCCATCCTGCCTATTCTTTTAAAGGGGCTTCTGAATTCTTATCCGACATTTCATGTTTTCCGGGATCAAGTGGATCACCAATCTTTTTATATGATCCTTTCGGGTATCCTGATTACCAAAACATGCACTATCATTTTGGAACCTCAAGAATACGATTACTTGGAATCCAGTGTCGTTCATATACCAATACATCTACAGGCGAATCACTTAATCTTGCTGTCGCTCAGCAAGCGCGCTTTTTATTAGACTTCAAGCCTATTCTTGAAAATTTCGTCTAATTCCTATTTGCTCGCTTGTTGGCTTAACTGTGATTGTTTGTTCTGTACACTCCAGGCTACTGCGAATAGCCTGGAGTTCTTTCTTTATGGCTACCAATTCCTGGTAAATCAACTTGAGCATATTTTTTCACCTCCTACTTGCGACTAACATTTTCAAAATGATGCTTTAACGCGTACATACATGCATCGCTGGCTATTTCAGGCGTTCTATCTAGCGAATACTTTTTTAAAACAGCGGAAAGATCAACTACTACTGCTGAAAGTTTTCCATTTAACGCCTGATCTAGCCTTTTCTCTTCTGCATCTCCTTTAGAAACATCTTTTTGTTGGCGTTTGTACATTACCAATTCCGCCTGCTGAACGAACTTCTTTGTTGTGCCGCAAACATCACCTACATAGTCATTCACCAGCTTAAAATAGTGAGTAGCTAATAGTCTCGTTGTAACGACTGATGCTACTACTGAACATCCGATACAAACTAATACCAGCATTCTTCACCTCCTACGTGGTCTTATCTCTTGACATTCCGCGATATCTACCCTATCCTTGTCTTACAAGCCGTTGCAGCGGCCGAGTAAAACGAAAGGAGATCGTTAAATGTATATTAATGACAGCTTCGAATTTCTCAGATTTGTAAACAGTCATAACGCAAGAACCCTTATGCTTTTGCCTGGTGGCATCTGCTCTGAACTCACCAATTCAGCAGATGAAATATCAGACTTTATTGAAGAACTTACTGCTATGGGATACTTAAAGCGTTATATTCGTTCCTGTGCTGTTACAGCGGCTGGAGTTGATGCTCTCCAGTAACTGAACGGGGGGCCGGAAAGGTTTACTTTCCGGGTTCTCCCCACTTTACAGGACCATCAATGTTTAATTCTGTCTCACACTCCTGCACATCAGCAACGAGTGTTACTTCTGCAAACTCTTTAACATAACCTTTCTCATCTTTTCTTAAATCCATCTTGATCTGAATGCTCTTTACACCCTGCATCTGTTCACCGTTTAACGATACTTCTCCAGTTCTCGAATTAAATGTTATCTTTGCCATAGCTTTCTCCTTCTTTTCTTGATTCATTTGCCACCTCCTACGCCATCTTTACCCCCGCACTTTCAGTGCTACTCTCCTCTGCCAACAGATCTTCTATCTTGCAGGACAAGTTCTTTGCAATCTCTGCACCGACCTGCAATGACGGGTTCTTTGTTCCTCGCTCGATCTGGCACAACATAGCCTGTGTGATTCCCACTCTTTCTGCAAGCTGCACCTGTGGGATTCCTCTGCGCTCTCTCAGATCTCTGATGTTTTTACCTACATTCATTTCTTCCACCTCCTTACGAAGTAAATGATTACCGCCAGACACAATACCGTCTGGGCGGCTTTACTCACCCAATACAAAGCATCTAAAACTACCATTTTGTTTTCCTCTCTTTCTTTATATTGACAATCAGACAAGAAAAAGATATTCTAGTGGTAAGGGGCTTTCGCCCCCTACCTTTACTCAACGAGTGCTTTGATCAATTCGATCAGCACTTCAATGAGTTGTAGTGTTGCGGTTGCAAAGATGATTTTCTCTGTGGTGGAGTGGTCTTTGTGACCGCTTTTCTTTTTCTTTCCCATTGTGTTTTACCTCCTGCTTTGGTATAGTTAAGTTGTTTTCTTAACTTGGTTATAGTATATCTCTAAACTTAGAGATTGTAAAGTGCTTTTTCTCTAAGTTTAGAGATTCGGCACTTTTCACAAAGAAAGGTGGCTATTATGTATAATTCTTCTAATGTAGCTGAACGTATTAAAGCGTTGGCTAAATCTCGTAATCTATCAGTAAAAGTTATTCTTGAACAAGCAGGACTCGGTTTTAACACAATGTCAAACATGAAAAATTCTATGCCTAAAGCTGATAACCTTGCCAAAATCGCTGATTGCCTCAACTGCTCCGTTGACTACCTTCTCGGCCGCACCGATGTTCCGGATGTCAACACCGGAAAGTCTTTAAGCAACAATGATCTTAATTGAATCTCTCAGAATTGACGCCGCTCGATCAACTGTGATGCCTCTGTTCGCCAAAACCTCTACTACATCACAGATGATCTGCGCGTCATCTTCTCGGCTTTCTCATCCTAGCATTCGATTCCTTATTGCTTTCTTTTCTCTCTTCACTCTTACCTCCTACGCTGTCTTCTGCTGCAGGCTCTTCGCAAAACGCGCTCCTCTGATAAAGTTCAGAAGTTCACGCTGCTCATCTTCTGACAGCTCACTGTAGAACCGCATTACTTCCTCTGCCTTCTGGCGATCCTCTGTTGGAATCATAAGTTTTGTTTTATCTTCCATGTGATTGACTCCTTTCTTTGTTTTGTCCTTGCAAGTACATATTAGCACCTTATATTGTCCTTGTCAATCCTTTATTGTATTATTTTTTTGTATATTTTGTCTTGACTAGTACAAATCAGTGTTGTATATTGAATCTATACAATATGAAAGGAAGGTACGAATATGGAGACCTATGAAAGAATCCGTATATTACGGAAAGACTATTTGAAAATGAATCAAACAGAATTCGGTGAAAAACTCGGTGTAAGTAGAACTGTTATCAAAAATATTGAGCTAAATGTACTTGCCCGTCCCGATCAGAAGATGTCTTTATACAAGTTGATTTGCAGTGAATTTGGAGTTAACGAAGATTGGTTATTAAATGGGACTGAGCCAATGTTCGCGCAGCCTGCCACTTTCTGTTTAGACGACTTTGCAAAATCAAGAGGCGCTACTCCATTGGAGCTTGAATTTATCAAGACTTACTTTGAACTGGATCCAGAAATCCGTGAGGCAGTGATTAACCACTTTAAGAAACGTTTTTCTCCTGACCCGGCAAAGGCCAAGATCGACAAAGAAGTAGCTGCTTACAACAATGAGGCGGGAAAGCCCACGGTTTTAACCGTGGGATGAAAGCCAAGA
>CAVCXB010000091.1:0-11929 GCA_963605535.1 Wujia chipingensis | reverse complement strand
CTATATTTCGGAAATCACTGGTATAGCCCATGTAGGAATACATTCGCTTTTCTACTTTTTCCAGTACAAAGACCTTATTATCCTGAATGTCGGAAAATGCCATGCCGGATGGAGTTCCTGTCGCAATAATCGTTGCCAGGTTCGCATAATCCGCAAGCTTGACATCAAACTGATAGCCCGACTTGTTCTCGATGACATAGCCGGTTCGAACCTTCCATTAAAAGGCGGATACTCCATTCTTCATTTTCCATTAGTTCTTCTTGAATGGTTATTCGAGTTCCATTGTTAAAGTCATATGTATATTCTTTGCAGCGATCTACTGCCATAATTGTCCGCGCACCATCTGCTTCATAAACTGCATACCCATTCTGATAGACTGTCAGCAATGCTGTATTCACAACCTTTTGAGCTACTACAGCAGATTTCATTTCCATAAGCTGCTTAAATGTAGGCAGTCTTCCTTCTGATGTAGCACTTATCTGCGTTCTCAGCTCCCGCAGTGTAACACGCTCATTTTGTACAATGATATTCTCCATTTTTTCCTTTCCCCTTACCTCAGAAAGAGAAGAATACCAACAGCGCAGTAAGATAAACTATATACATAAGAAACATGGTATCTGCCTAATTTTAGCGAATGGCAAAAAAAATTCCAGAGGCAGACTCAGTAATCCCATACACATTCCTACAGAATCAGCCGATAAATCATTATTCTGTGGGCTTTGCTATGGTATCCTTCGCCTTCTCTAGAATCAGGCTAAAAAATAAATTTATTTGTTCAGGTCACTATCATTTGCCCATTTCACATTGTCTTATGATCTTATGAGCATGTTTCTTGAACTGATCCTATCATAACAAAATATACGCGTTCTTTTGGTGGCATATATGCCACATCTATGTGGCGAATTTACTACACTTTTTTGCCAAATAAAAAGTGCCATTCAGCTTTAAGGGCGAAATGGCATTTCAGCTTATCATCATAACTTTATTTTCTTTATACAAATACGCGTTAATTGTTTCACTTATCATGTTTTGATGCACAGGATTTAAATTATCATATCTCTTTTGTATCGAAGTGCCTATCTTCGAGTTTTCTTTTTCGTCCCTCATCAACTCATCCATTGTTACACCAAGTGCTTCTGCAAAACTCTTTAACTTTATACAGTTCATCGCACCATTTGTTCCATTTTCATACCTTGAGGTATCAGCACGATCAACATCCACGGCAATCACTAACTGATCTTGTGTCCAGTGTTTTTGTATTCTATGTTTGTTTATTTTTTGACTTATTTCCCATCCCCAGTGATTTAGATCAGCATCTCCGCCGCGAACACAATCACACAGCAGATGACCGCCACGAGAAACATACTGACGCCCTTTCTCGCGGCAACAATTCCAGCCACGAGTGCTAAGATTCCGGCGATCGGAACAGCGGTGGTCTCGATGATGGCTGGAAAGGTCATGACCGACAGCGTTACATACGGCACATAAAATAAGAATGACTTTAAAAATGGATTTTCAATTTTCTTTCGAATCAGTGTCAGCGGCACCGCACGCACGGCAAAGGATACAAGCGCAGACACTAGGATGTACAGATAAATATTATGCTGCATCGTTTTTTGTTTCTCCTTCCTGCGTTTCGTCCTTCACTGGGAACAGCGCAGCGGCTCCTCCTGCGATTAAAATAGTTAAAATGATGGTTCTCATACTTGCGGAAAGCTTCGCGGTGAGCGGAAGCCAGTTAAACAGACCGCTTAACACAAAGCTGATCACGACAACGCCGCCTAAGACTTTATTTTTCTTTGTCGGCGGAATAACGATCGCCAAAAACATGCCATACAGCGCAACACTAAGCGCACTGACAGCAGAAGCCGGCAGGATATTTCCCGCAACGATTCCGATCGCCGTGGCGGATGACCATGCCGGCAGTGCGAGCGCCATTGCTCCATATGTATAGAAGGGATTCACATTTCCAGGTCTTGCGATGGAGATTCCAAAGATCTCATCGGTGATGCCAAAACCCACTATGATACGGTGAATGAGCGGCGCATCCGGTGCAAAACGCTGGCTTAACGCGCAGCTCATTAAAAGATACCTTGCGTTTGTGATGAGGATGACAAGCGCCATCTCGATATAGGGCGCTTTCGCCTCGATAACGGTAAATTCTGCATACTCACCTGCCGATGCATGGTTGAGCACACTTGATAAAAACCCCTGAAATGGGGTCAGTCCTGCTTTTCTTGCCATAATTCCCAGCGAAAATGCAACTGCAAAATAGGCAAGCGCAATGGGGATGCTGTCATACATCCCCTTGCTGAATGCTTTTTTGTTACTCATTGTACTGCTTACTGCCAGCCCTTATCCGACCAGTCATGGTCTTTAATGCGCTGCTACTCCTCCATGGAAATTTTCAAAATGGTTCCGTGCTTGAAGCCATACGGGAATGAAAATGCGGCGTCACTTCTGACAAACGCTCCGCTTGCAAGGCTGTCTGCGACAAACGGCACATAGCCCTGCCTGCACCCGGCACGCCATAATAGTCTAAGAACAGGTACCATCTTCCATCCTCTAACTTAACGGCGGTTGCAGCCTCGTACTTTCCTTCCTCAATCGCCTCCATGCTCTTGTCAAAGGCCGGAATTCTGGTGTATGGCCCAGTGATCTCATCGGCGCGAAGAAGCTCGCCGTCCGGAGTGGTCTTTTCTCTAAAATGTACAAATAAATATGCCTGCATCTTTTCATTTCCTCCTTTTTCCATTTCTCCTATCATAGCACAGCGAAAATGGAAAAACAATGATAAAAAAAGTCCCCATGGCTTATTCAAAATCCATGGGGGAGTGTGATAGAATGTTTTATTTTTTCAATTTTTAATTCTGCCGATTCTACTAGTTATACCGGAAGCAGGCTGCTCTTTTTCAATGCGGCAAAGATTGCCTTTCCAAGTACGATGGCAACCACCATCTTGATTAAATCAAACGGAACAAATGGTGTTACGCATACGCTGAGTGCGTAAGGTACGGTACACTGTGCCTGAATGACAAACCATACAGTGCCAAAGAAATAGGCAACTGCGGTTCCTGCTACCATGCCAAGATACGTCCAAACGATGTTTCTGTTTGTCTTTTCCAGAACGATTCCACTGATAAGTGCAAGCAGAATAAAGGAAACCAGATAACCGCCTGTCGGTCCTGCAATCTTTGCGATACCGCCTGTGTAACCAGAAAATACCGGAAGTCCTACGATACCAAGAAGCAGATAAATCAGGTAGCTGATGCAGCCCTTCTTTGCACCGAGCAGATAAACGGTCAGGTAAATGACAAGGTTTGTAAAGGAGATTGGAACAGCTCCAATCGGAATGGACATTGGTCCTAAAATGCACATCAGTGCTGCCATGATCGCACACATTGTCATGGTCTTAACAGATTCGTTTCTCATAATTGTTTTTTCCCCTCTCTCTTGTTTTTGCTTTTCTTTTATTTACGCTCCATTTTGTACCTTCTGGTACTCCGGTGTCACATCTCTTCCGATGTCCTCAAGCATCTTTTTGTCGCTTCGGATGGTCGCACAGGCAACGGTTGTCAACATATTTCCTGTGATTGTTGCGGACACACCAGACTGGAATGCAAGCTCGCCATCCTTTGTTAAGAGTGCGCGTCCTGCGCCAAGACGAATATCGGCCTGTGGATTGATGTAGCGGAAAAATGCAACGGTACGCAGAATCTCTGGCTCGGTAATACGCTCAAGATGCTCAAGCGGTGTTCCCTTAATCGGCATCAGCGCATTGATCGGAATGGAATCGACTCCACACTCTGAAAGGCTCACTGCCATGTCAAGACGGTCCTCCCATGTCTCGCCCATGCCAATGATGCCGCCGGAACAGGCATACATACCTTCTTCCTTTACCATCTTTAATGTAGCGATCTTCTGCTCATAAGTGTGAGTCGTGCAGATCTGCGGGAAATAGCGCTTTGAAGTCTCAATGTTATGATGATAGCTTGACACACCAGCCTCATGCAGTCTATGAAGCTGCTCTCTTGTCAAAAATCCCATGGATGCGCAAAGATCAATGCGACATTCCCTCTTCATCGTTTCATACGCGTGAATGGCCTTCTCAAACTCCTCACCCGTCAGTGCCTTTCCTGCCGTAACGATTGAGAAACGATCTACGCCCTCTCTCTCGTTCATCTTACAGGCTTCTACGATCTGCTCCTCCGGTAAAAAGCCATATACCTCGCAGTCTGTGTGATGATGCGCTGACTGTGCGCAGTACTTACAGTCCTCCGGACAGCGACCACTTCGTCCGTTAATAATCGTGCAAAGATCTACTTTATCGCCTACAAAATGCTCACGGATTTTATCCGCACCTTTGCACAGGTCATCTAAATCACAATCCAGAAAGAAAGACAGATCATCCTCTCGTGTCAGTCTCTTTCCAGCAATAATTTCCTCTGCCAGTTTCTGCATATCCATGTTGTTTTTCCTCCTATTACAGGCAAATTCGAGTTGATTGTACTCTTTTTTGTTTTAATTGTCAACTTATTTTTAGTTTTTGGTTAACAATTAACTTAGTGAATCGGGACAGGCAAAACATTTACCTGTCCCTAATCATGATCGTTTCTATCTTTTGTTTTAATTTACTGTAGCCGTTCAGCGCCACACATTTCTTTTGCTTTATTTTGCCTTCTTCTCTCTTTTTATAAAAAGACAGACACATAAAACTACAAAACCAGCAGTCACAAGGATAAGAGCCGGCCATACCGGCATTGGACAGACGCTTCCGCTTATCAGGTTAAGTCCCTGATAAAGTGTGTAGATACCAAATACAGAGAATATTACAAATGCGAGTGTATTAAGCAATCCTTCTGGCGTCTTGCTCTTTAAAAGATAGCCAACTAACATTCCAAGAATATCTGCTGCAAAAAGTCCAAGTGAACATCCAATCCATACAATAAGTGCAGATCCCATGCCTTCGTTTGCACCAAATGTAATCGCAGTAAGCTGTGTCTTATCGCCAAGCTCTGCTACGAAAAATGTACAGAAAACAGCGAGTGGAGCAAACTGAATCTTTGATTTGCCGCCCTCTTCCTCTTCATCGTCATCATCACCGGCAATTGTTGATGCAGCAAAATAAAGGAATGCAAGTGCTGCAACCATCTTAATCAGCCAGTCAGGAATGAATTCACTGACAAGTCCGCCCGCTAAAACAGCCAGTCCATTTAAGACAAGAATTGCTGCGGCCGTTCCCATGATAATGTCTCTTAACTTATATTTCGAAGTAAGAGCGATCAGCATAAGCTGGGTTTTATCCCCCATCTCTGCTATGAATTCGGTTAAAAACACCTTCAAAAATAACATTATTTCCTTTTTCCTCCTTTTTGTCTCCACAAAGTGCCGTCAGGCGAAAAAACAAAAGACTCATGTATATCAATCGCCAGCAAGTGCATCACACACACTTAAGCTGGTAACGGATATACATGAGTCTCATTATTTACGATTTGCCAGATTCTACTCTCTAGTTGATTTCTATCGGATCTCTATCATCTTTACCAGATCTTTACTCAATCTTTATTCGAATAGAATCAGAATGTTGACAAATCACACTTTCGCGCTAACTACTCCCTCATGGAATAGAATATTCAGTTTTAAGGTACTTGATAAAGTTTATCAGATGCTTTCAAGTTTGTCAACAAAATTTATGCAGATTTTCAGCCATTATTTTGTGCAGCGTTACTGTTCACGGGACGGTAGTTTTATAAAGGCGATTCGACGATTGTTTTGTCGGCGTTTCACACCCCTGTATTATCAAACTGCGGAATAAAACTATCCTTCGCGGTCTCCCCTTCCTGAATAAACCCATTTTCCACGCCAAGATCAATCGCATAGTCCACGACCTCGTCATACTCCGCCTGCGTGATCGCGCGTCCCAGCTCTGAGAAAGATTTTTCAATTCCTGGCATTGGCGTATACTGGTTCATAATGCTGATGTAAATCTGGTCTCCGTACGTTTCATACAGATAGCGTATCGCTTTCTTCGATTCCTCGATATGCCCCGGCAGAATCAGATGGCGCACAATCACACCGCGCGTCATCATCTCCCGATCATCAAACTGTGCTTCTCCCGTCTGTTTTACCATCTGCGCCAGCGCGCGCTTTGCAACCTCTGGATAATCTGGTGCATTCGAATACGTTGCCGCAGTTTCCTTATTTATATATTTAAAGTCTGGCAAAAAAATATCCGCTACTCCGTCTAATGTCTGAATCGCTTCAACCTTCTCGTAGCCACTCGAATTATACACGATTGGAACCGTAAGCCCCTGCTTTCTGGCGCGCTTTATACTATCGATGACGATCGGAAGATAATGACCTGCCGTCACGAGATTGATATTGTTTGCCTTCTTTTTTTGCAACTCCAGATAAATCTCGCAAAGGCGATCTTCTGTAATGACTTTGCCAGAATGACCTAGCGCAATTTCCCGGTTCTGGCAGTACACGCAGCCCAAGTTGCAGCCCGAGAAAAAGACAGTTCCTGAGCCCTCCTCACCGGAAATGCACGGCTCCTCCCACATATGAAGTGCAGCGCGCGCCGCCGTAATTGTATTTGCAACTCTGCACGCACCTAGTCCGCGCGTTCGGTCTGCACCGCACTCACGCGGACACAAATGACAATTTGTCCAATCCATATTTCCAATTCCTTTCTGTCGTTTTTTTCAGCATTTTTCTTATTGTTACGCTTACTTTTCTTTCTAGCACTCTCTGTCGTTCTTTCCATCACTCTTCCATCGCTCCTTCCTTTAACTTTTTCTTACAATTCAAAAAAAGCGGTTGTGTTTCTCCCAAAAAGCTATATGATAGAATTGACTATGATGTAATGACGCTATTCATGCTATATTCATTTTTCATTTTGTTTTAATCTATTTTATGATGGAGGTGCTGTCATGTATTTTGATGCACATTATCTTTTTGACACCTTCCGATCTCGCGTAGTTTTTGTGCTCGCCCTTTGTCTTCTTGCCATCTGTTTCGTGCGTCCCGCCTTTGCAGCCGAAACCCCTTCGCCAGAAGATTTTTCTTTGACGACAATCGAGCCAGAAACCGCCGGAATTGTCAGTGAACACGGTCAGCTTACGGTCTCTTCTTCCGGTATTGTAGTTGACAAAAATGAGGCTTCCTTCCAGATTCAGGGCATCAGTACCCACAATATGGCCTGGTATCCAGAGTATGTGAACATCGACACATTCCGAAAGCTTCGTGATGATCTGAATGTCAACACGATCCGCCTTGCCATGTATACGGCAGAAAACGGTGGCTACTGTGTCAGCGATGAGACAACCAGACAGACCATGCTTGACTGCCTGACGACTGGCATCGAAGCTGCCATAAAGCTGGACATGTATGTGATCATCGATTGGCATATTCTCTCGGATTCAAACCCAAATACCTACAAAGAAAATGCACTTGCTTTCTTTGAAAAGATTGCTTCCACCTACGGCGATCTGCCAAATATCCTGTATGAGATTTGCAACGAGCCAAACGGCGATACCTCATGGGAGGACATTCGCAGCTACGCAGTCGATGTGATTGACCGCATCCGCGCTTATGCACCGCAGAGCATTGTAATCGTCGGCACACCTACTTGGAGCCAAGACGTAGACATCGCTTCTCAATCACCGATTGATCGGGACAATCTTCTTTACAGCCTGCATTTTTATGCAGCGACGCACAAAGAGGATCTTCAAAACAAATTGAAGACTGCTCTTGCAAATGGTCTGCCTGTTCTTGTATCCGAGTTTGGCATCACCGAAGCTTCCGGCAGCGGCACGATTGATACCACAAGTGCTGATACTTGGATGGATCTGTTAAGTCAGAATAACATCGGCTACATCTATTGGAATCTCTCCAACAAGGACGCAGCCTGTGCACTTCTTCGTTCCTCCTGCACAGCAGTATCCAACTGGACCAACGCGGATTATTCCCCTGCCGGACAGTGGTTTTACCAGAATCAGCAAATGCGCGGTGCAGCTTTGGGTTCCTCCAGCGATGCCTTGTTAAAAACAATGTCTGAGACCGGCGCTGCTGATACACCGACCACGCTCTATGCGACCGATGACTACTGGAGCTTTAGCAACGGCTGCAACGTCTCCATTTGCTGCACTAGCACATGGGCCGATGATTCGATGCAGTACGCAGCCTACGATGTCACTGTATCAAATTCGTCTGCTGCCGATGTTACTGGCTGGCGTTTTCGTATTACTTGGAACGAAGAGATTTCCCCAAAGGAATACTGGTCCTGTGAGATCGGTGGCTCTGGAAACAACCGTCTGTTTATCCCGGTAGACTACAACACGACCATCCCGGCAGGCTCTTCTGTCACCTTTGGAATGATCGTGTATGGAGTGCAGGCACCGACACTGACAAATGTTACCTTCGAATAAATCTGAAAATCATAAAAAAGTTATTAAACCTGGAGTTTTCTATGAAATCAAAATACACAAAAAAGCAGCGCATTCTTGCCCTCATCGGCATCGTACTTTTAGTCGGACTCTATATTGCAGCGCTCATCGCTTCCTTCTTTAAGAGCCCGACTGCACAGGGATTTTTGTACAGCGCTCTGTTCTGTACCTTCTTCATCCCAATTTTAATTTACCTTTTCCAGTTCTTCTCTGGAAAAACGCGTCCTCCAAAGGATGACGAAGAGTGATCGTATCACTTATCCAGGAAACAGCTTTCCGATTAAAGAGGTCTTCGGACCTCTTTTTTTTCGGTTTTCCTCAATCGCATTATCATCAATATCAATATAATAACGCTCGTAGGCATTTACTACACGCGTCTCATTGTACTTCGACTCTCGTTTGTATCGTCCCCCATAATTGGCGTGTACATGGCCATGCACAAATAAAAGCGGCTTATAGCAATCCATCAGATCCTTAAAAATCTGAAAGCCCTTGTGCGGAATGTCGTCGCCATCATTTAACTGATAGGCAGGCGCATGTGTGACCAAAATATCAAAGCCACCATTTCTGCGCAGCTTAAAACGCATCTTGTTCACACGTTTTTGCATTTCCTTTTCCGTAAACATGTTTGTTCCCGGCTTATAACGCATGGAGCCGCCAAGACCGAGCAGACGCACGCCATTAATCTCATAAATCGTATCTTCAATGCAGGTACAGCCTTCCGGCGGTGTATCCTCATATTTCCCATCGTGATTTCCTCTTACATACACCACTGGTGCCTTTGTAAAGGTCGCCAGAAAGGACAAGTACTTCGGATTCAAATCCCCACAGGAGATAATCAGATCCACATTTTCAAGCAGAGACTTATCAAAATAGTCCCATAGTGCCTTCGACTCGATATCTGCAATTACCAGTATTCTCATTCTTACCTCTATTTCCGCCGTATTTTCTTTCAAAAATTGCTTTTCTTGCTTTTTCTTACCCTTGAAGTGATTCAAGTTATTCTTCGATATTGTCTACACCCTGAACCTCAACGACGGCCTTTGCGTTCTCGTTTAACTTATTCCAGCGCGGCAGGCTGCCCTTTACGTTATCTGCCAGCCATCTCATGTTAATGATCTCCTCAGGTGTCAGCCAACGGTTCTCCTCACTCTGCACAATGCCTTCCTGTGAGTACAGCACACCAGAAAATGGGCTAAATCCACCCTCCATGATCTGATGCTGCATAAACTCAACCAGCTGCTTTGTCTTTACCGGAACCTTCGGTGAACAGATAAAGTCAACCACACCAGCAGACATGCCCCACCAGTAATTGAGCGCTACGCCATCGCTTCCTGCACTGTCCCATGCACCGTTCTGAACAGTCTCAACCAGCTTTTTGTACAGTGCTCCCCAGTTCCACATAACGGCGGTAAGGTTCTCCGGCTCATCTTCCTTCTCGATATTAACTAAACCAAAATAACGGGATGGTGAATTCGGCACAATCATCTCAAGGCACGATACGAGATTCACACCATTCGCACGGAAATCGTTGATAATCTCCTGCTTATCGCGCACCGTCGTCCACTCAAGCTGTACCGTAGCAGTCGGATTTACCATCTTGACACCGATCGCAAATGCGTTGATATTGGCGATCATACCGCAGATCGGATAATCGGCCATGTATCCGATTTTTCCATTTTTGCACAGTGCTCCTGCCACCAGACCAGACAAAAACTTTGCCTCAAACAGACGCGCATAGTAGGTACGAATACACTGATGATTCGTGTCAACTGAGCAGTTTAAGATCTTGACATTCGGATACTTCAATGCAGTCTTAATGCTGCCCTCCAGAAACTGCGGTGTGGTTGTAAAGATAATACCACACTTCTTGTCGATGGCATCCTCAAGCGTGCTCTCAAGCTCTGCTCCCTGTGAGATGTCATTGTAGGACATCGTCTCTACCTTGCCCTTAAACTGATCCTCTAAATACATGCGTCCCAGCTCATGACCGTAGATCCATGCAGAATCCTGTGGATTCTTATCATGTACAAACGCAATCTTTAAATACTTTGTTCCTGGAGAAAGCAGATAGTCAAAGAGATTCTTCTTCGGTGCCTCCTGCGGCTCCATCTTGATCTCAGCCGGTTTGCCCTTTGCCTGCAGAATAATCTCATCCCACATCTTTGACAACTCAGACTTAATCTGTGCCGGAAGCTTTTCCTCCAGCTCCAAATCGCACGGATACAGCTCCAGATACATCAAAAATGCATCAGCAGTCGGGATCGGCAGGTGTTCGCCTCCCTTTTCCTTATATGCCTTCTCAAAGCGCACATACAGAGAACGTACCTCCATACGATCATCGTCTGTCCAGTCATAATCCGCCTGTAAACCGATCTTTTCCAGAAAACTACGATAGCTTCCCAACTTGCTAAACACAATATAATTGACCTTTGAGTGCTTATAAAATGCCAGATATTCAAAGTACAGACGGTTCTCCGGCTCATCCGTTCTCTTTGGAATGATACGTGTCACACTGCCCGGCACACTCGGCGCACCACAGTATTTCATTACGCTGACACGCTTATTGCCCTCTAACACGTAGTAACGGTTCATAAACTCATAGCACTTGATCGGGTCATGGATTCCCTCGTCAAGATGCGCATTGTAAAGCGACTGCCACTTTGCTGCAAACTCAGACTCAGGATCAAGTAACGGCATAAAGTCTGGTGCAAATGCCGTACGTCTTCCTACTGTATACGTTCCCACAATAAGCTCAGATGGAACCGCACAAATTCCTAAGTTTTCCTCTGCCACCACATCTGTATGGGATAACAGCTCCTCAAGCACCTGCAGATACGGATATTTTCCTTCTGACAGACATCTTGCATAGGTTCTCTCACCTTTTCTTAGCGCTCTCTGATAATCATCTCTCGCCATATTCAGCCACACACCTTTCTTTTTTCTCTCTGATTCCTTTTCTTATTCCTCTTGTTCTCTTGCTTCTTTTGGTTCGCTTGTTGTTCTTGTTGCTGTTTTTGCTGTTTTTGTTTCTTTTGTTTGCTCTGCATTTTATTTTGCTTTTGCGACTTTATTCTACCTCATTTTATTCTCTGTTACAAGTATTCTTAAGAAAACCTTTCAATCCCACAAGTGCCGTTTTTTTTCTTGCTTTTTTCGTTGAAACAAAGTACAATAAAATTAACTTATGTACTAGGAGGGTTCATTTATGAAGAAATTTCGTTTGATTCCTGCATTTGTACTGTCCGCCGCTCTTTTGACCGGACTGTCAGGATGCAAAAAAGAAACCGAATACTATAATCCAAGCACACAGACGGAGTCTGTATCCGAAACAGAAACACAGGCAGAATCCAGTACAGAGCCTTCTACCGAGGCTTCCACTGAAGCCTCTACCGAAGAGTCCCCGGAAGAATCCACAGAGGAGTCTACGGAAGAATCCACAGAGACTCCTGTTGTTTCCAAAGAACTTGCCGCCGGCGATA
>CAVCXB010000090.1:0-12175 GCA_963605535.1 Wujia chipingensis | reverse complement strand
ATCCTGACGGCTGCAATGGAATCCTCGTCCGACACGTCGGGCGGGGTTGTTCAAGGCGTAGATGAACTGCCGCAATGCAGCATTGTCCCAACAGGAAATCATATCGAAATGGGCAGCGGCAATTCGATTCTTCGCGGAAGTGATGAGCGCTATTTGTTATTCAAGCATGACTGTTATGGCGGTGAGCATGATCACTATGATCGTCTTGACATCAGCTATGAGGCATTTGGAAAGCGCATTGCACCGGATCTTGGTACGACAGGGTATGGTGCACTCATGCACTACGATTATTATAAAAATACAGGTTCGCATAATACTGTAAACATTGATGGGAAAAATCAGGCACCTGCCAACGGCGTGCTCACGAAATGCGAGGAGATGGATGGCATTGTGTGTCTGGAAGCAGTTGCAGACTGGACGGCACCGTATCAGATGCCAGACAGTTTCACGATTGTTCAGTGGGATGAGGCAGCATATCGCACCGTGTCGATGAAACGTACAATCCTTTGGGCACCAGAATGGTTCGCAGAAGTCTTTTTTGTAAATGGAATCCCACAGGGAAAAACAGCAGACTGGGTGATGCATTTTTCAGGAGACATGGTCAGCAGTCCGCTTGGCGATGCAGTTTCTGTTTTCTCAGAGGAAAAGCCATATAAGCATCTGCATTCCATGACAAAGTTTGCAACACAAGCGAAGAAAGAAGGAGAAGGCAAGACGGCACAGCTCCAAGGCGTTGGCGAGCCGATACAGACCATTTATCAGGATGGGGATGTGGTGACATGGGTGTATGGTATGGAGAATGGACAGGCCATTTTTGTTGGAAAAGGACCAGACAATCCATCTATTTCGGATATCAATTATCGGATTGAGCGTGCAGATGGACCAACTGCGGTGTTTGCCCATGTGATTGCCAGTGCAAAGGGAAGCTGTCCGATAAAGAATGTTACATTTGAGCAGGATGAAAACAGCGTGACAATTCATGTGGTTCAGGCAGACGAAAAAGTGGTTGAAAGAAAAATAGAAAAATAATAAAACAATGGGCACAGTCAAAGAAAATTCATTTTTTCTCTGATCTGTGTCCATTGTTTTTGTAGGTAATTTATGTTATACTTTTGTCAAAATGATTGAAAAATCTTTTAAGTAAAATATAGAAATACAAATATAGAAAAGGATATAGAGAAACCATGGACTATATTTTAGGAAAGTCAGACTGGAAAACAATGCAGCGGGGAGAGGAACACAGCTTCCTGCTTGTAAATGGCTTAGGCGGCTATTGCAGTCAGACGGTAATCGGCTCGAATGCACGCCACGATCACAATTTGCTGACGGCAGCGCTTGTGGCACCGACAAAGCGATTTGCCATGGTGCGCCGCATGGAGGAGATTCTTCATGTGGGAACAAATGCGTATCGTCTCGATTCGCAAAGCTACGTCACATCAGCAGATGATGCGTTAGGCTTTCGATATTTGGACAGCTTTTTTTATGACGGGCTGCCATGCTGGGAATGTATGGCAGAGGGCGTGCGTGTCACAAAGCGCTTGACACTGGTGTACGGTACAAACAGTCTTGCGATGCAGTATAAGATTCAGGCAGATGAGGGCGTGGATGCATGGCTGGAGGTCATTCCGGCATACGGCTTCCATTCAAAAAATGATCGCCCGCTTGCATATGATTCGATTACCTGTCAGGAAAAAGGACATTTCCTTGAGATGGCATCAAAGGAAGCCACTTTGTATCTGGACACAGACGGAAGCATCGAGCCGATGGAGGAAACCGTTGTGCAGTGGTACCGCTTCGATCAGGATGGCCCGGACGGTCGTGATGGCTGGGGCGGCGGACGAAAGCTTCACCGCATCGTGTCCGCACACACAACAGATGAGGAAACCGACAGCCGTGTGTTAAACGACTGTACCACACTTGATCTTCTTTATGGCATGGATGAGGGCTGGATGACTCGCATGGCAACTGTCGCTGAAAAAATGGAAACCGATCGCGCAGCTGTGTTTGCCCTTTTGTGGAATCAAGAGAAGAACCGACAGGAAACAATCATGAAAAAAAGTGGCCGCACAAGCGAGGCTGCACGTCAGCTGGCAGTCAGTGCGCAGGCACATCTGACAAGACGTGATTCGACCGATGGTATGAGCATCATGGCAGGCTTTCCGTTCTTTGGCGACTGGGGCCGCGATACGATGATCGCGTTTTATGGCTGTACATTGGCAATCGGTGAGATGGAGGCGGCAAAGAGTATCTTAAAGACTTTTATGCGCTACTGCCGTAAGGGCATTATGCCTAATCTCTTCCCAGAAGGCAAAGACGAGATCTTGTACAATACCGTTGACGCATCCCTTCTGTTTATCAATGCATTGTGGGACTACCTTCAGCATGTAACAGATGAGGAGCGTGACGATGCGTTTGAGGCAGAGGCAATCAAGACAGCCGAATCCATCATCAGCTGGTATGCGAAGGGAACCGATTACAACATTCATATGGAAGAGGATGGTCTTCTTGCGGCTGGAAACGGTCTGTGGCAGTTAACCTGGATGGATGTACGCTTTGGTGATATTTTGCCGACACCGCGCCATGGAAAACCAGTTGAGATCAATGCCTACTGGTACAATGCAGTCTGCATTGTCCGAGAACTGTTTAAAAAGCAGGGAGAAAGCGAAAAGGCAGCACGTCTTGACGCACTTTCTGCGAAGATCAAAACAAGCTTCCTTGCGAAATTTACAAAGCCGGATGGCACGCTCTACGATGTGCTTCCAGAAAAAGGAGAGCCAGATGCGTCATCAAAGCAGGTTCGCTGTAATGAAATCTTTACACTTACGATGCCATTTACGATGATCGAAGGCAAGCAGGCGAAGGCAATTCTTGCACAGGTAAGAAGAGAACTTTACACACCGGTAGGTTTAAGAAGTCTTTCCTTGTATGATCCGCAATTTCATCCGCATTATGGTGGTTCTCAGTTTGAGCGCGATATGGCATATCATCAGGGAACGGTGTGGGTATACCCGCTTGGCGCTTACTACCGGGCATGTGTGCGCTTTGCAAACGATCAAAAGAAAGAAGCAGAGTCTGTTTTGCATCAGTTAGACCAGTTAAAAGCAGCGCTTGCGGAAGGCTGTCTTGGTCAGCTTGCCGAGATTTACGACGGCGAGTGTCCGGGTGAGTCAAGAGGCTGCTTTGCACAGGCATGGAGCGTTGCAGAGATTCTTCGTGCTTACGAGGATGCGGAGAATGCAGTCAGGAGGGAGTCATGACAAAACAAGGAACCATACAAGACAAGTTCACAGAGCAGGAATTATCAAATCAAGAGTCAGCGAAACAAGAGCTGACGACACAAGAACTTGCACTTGAGACAATTGCTCGTCTAAAGAAAGAATATCCTGACGCCGGGTGTACGTTGGAGTATGAAGATGCATGGAAACTTTTAATCAGTGTGCGCCTTGCGGCACAGTGTACCGATGCGAGAGTCAATCAGGTCGTGCCGGGGCTGTATGCAAAGTTTCCAACGATCAGCGAACTCGCCGATGCAAGCGAGTCTGAGATCGAAGAGATTGTGCGTCCGTGCGGATTAGGAAAAAGTAAGGCAAGAGACATCAAAGCCTGTATGACCATGCTTCGCGATGTGTACGACTGCAAGGTGCCGGATGATTTTAACGAGCTGCTAAAATTGCCGGGCGTCGGCAGAAAAAGCGCGAATTTGATCATGGGTGATGTGTTTGGAAAGCCAGCAATGGTAACCGATACCCATTGCATTCGCCTCTGCAATCGCATCGGTCTGGTGCATGACATCAAAGAGCCGAAAAAGGTGGAGATGGCGTTGTGGAAGATTGTGCCGCCAGAAGAAGGCAGTGATCTTTGCCATCGCTTTGTCATGCATGGACGAGAGGTCTGTACCGCAAGGACAACACCGTATTGCAATCGCTGTTGTCTGAATGACATTTGCGAGAAAAATGGTGTTAACAATACAAGAATAGAATAGAAAAAGGAGAAACAAGAGTCATGAAATTAACAGTATCAAAGAAAAAAACGACCCCGATCTCAAAGGATCTGGTCGGCGTATTTTTTGAGGATATCAACTATGGCGCAGATGGCGGCATCTATGCTGAGCTGATTGAGAATCGTAACTTCGAGTTTGTAGACTGCTACGGCGATAAGGGTGATTATTACACTATTTTCGATGGCGGTTACGGATGGAAGGCATACCCGGAAGAAAACAGTGCTCGCTTACAGATCGTTTGCGGAAGCCCGGTTTCCGATGAGAATCCGCACTATCTTCGTTTTACCGCAAATGAGGCAGGAGCTGGCTTTTCCAATCAGGCTTATAGCGGTATTACCTTAAAGAAAGGTGCAGCGTACAACGTTTCCTTCTATGCAAGAGCCGTCAGCTTCTTAGGTGAGATTACGGCAAAGGTGGTAAAGGATGGCGTAACCTATGCCGAGGGCAGCGTGCAGATGGCAGAGGAAGACAAGATGCATTATTGGCACAAGTATACACTCACCGTAACGGCATCCGAGGATGTAAACGGCGCATTGTTTGTACTGGCACTTGCAGAGGCAGGAACCGCTGAGTTTGATTTTGTTTCCATGATTCCAGCAGATGCTGTAGCAGGAGTATTCTGTAAGGATACGTTTGAATTATTGCAGTCCTTAAAGCCAGCATTTATGCGTTTCCCAGGCGGCTGTATCGTAGAGGGAAATACAATGTCCAACCGTTATCGTTTTAAGGATACCTTAAAGCCGATCGAGGACAGAAAGTGCAACTGGAACCGCTGGGCCGTACATAACAACCGCAAGGAAAATGGTTTCCACAGTGTATTTTCTCATTACAATCAGACACTTGGAATTGGCTACTATGAGTTCTTCTTACTGTGTGATCTGATCGGTGCAAAGCCGCTGCCAGTTATGAATGTCGGAATGGCTTGCCAGTACCAGTCCTATGAGTACATGGAGATTGGAAGTCCAGAGTTTGAGCAGATGGTTCAGGACACCCTTGATCTGATCGAGTTTGCAAATGGCGATGAGAACAGCGAGTGGGGACGTGTTCGTGCAAGCCTTGGCCATAAGGCACCGTTTGGTCTGGAATATCTGGGAATTGGAAATGAGCAGTGGCAGATGGATAATACCGATTTCTTTGCCCGTTATAAGATTTTTGAGCAGCGCATCCATGCGGTTTATCCAGAGATTAAGCTGATCGGTTCCGCAGGACCGGATGTTACCTCACAGCATTATACCGATGCGTGGGCGTTCTACCGCAAGGAGAAGGCAAGCAATCCGAACTTTGTTTATGCAATTGATGAGCATTATTATATGCCGCCGCAGTGGTTCTTAGATCATAACGATTTCTACGACAAGTATCCGAGAGACATCAAGGTATTTGCTGGTGAGTATGCGGCTCATGATCCAGAAATCAACGTGGCACATGTCAGCAAGAATAACTGGAAGGCTGGTATCAGCGAGGCTGCATTTTTGACTGGAATTGAGAGAAATGCGGATGTGGTTGCACTGTCTTCTTACGCACCGCTGTTTGCAAGAGTCAATTATACACAGTGGGCGCCAGATCTGATCTGGATGGATGAGAATACCAGCTGGGGAACACCGAGTTACTATGTACAGAAGATGTTTGCTGCATTCCATGCAAAGGATACGCTTGATTTGGGTACTCAGATTGAGGAGCTTCGCGCACAGGGAATTTATTGCAGCGCAGGAGAGGCTGAGGATGGCACTGTTATTGTAAAGCTGGTTAACACAACCGACAATGCGGTATCCATTTCCCTTGAGAACGAGGAAGGAAGCGCACTGACACCAGTTCGCGAGACGGTAATGTGTGCAGCATTGACCGATTACAACTGTGCAGAGCATTCAGAGAGGGTTGTACCGAGGGAAACAGCTGTAAATGGCAGCGAGGTTGCACTGGCACCACAGAGCTTCGTGATCGTTGAGATTAAATGATGCTTGCTTCAATCGTAAGGAACGACCGCTAAAAATAAGTGATTATAGTCGAAATTAAATAATATTTCGCAAAAAAAGACTTTCTTTTTGGTGCAAAATAAGCTATGATATAGGTAAGTACGCAGAGAAAGTATGCAGAAGGCGATCTGCGTTTCTATAAGCAACAAGCGATGCGCTGTCAAAGACAGCAGACAGGAGAATACGATCATGAAATTTTTAGATGCAGAATTTGTTCAGGGATTCATCCGTATGGCAAACGACGGCTGGGAGCAGGGTTGGCATGAGAGAAACGGTGGAAACCTTTCTTACCGTGTAAAGCCAGAGGAAGTAGAATCTGTTAAAGAGAATTTTGAGCCAAAGGAGTGGAAGCCGATCGGTACAAGCGTTCCGAATCTGGCAGGTGAGTATTTCCTGGTAACAGGAAGCGGCAAGTATTTCCGTAATGTGATCATCAAGCCGGAAGACTCCATGTGTATGATCGAGGTAGACGATAAGGGTGAGAATTACCGTATCGTATGGGGCTTAGTAAATGGCGGAAGACCGACCAGTGAGCTGCCGTCCCACTTAATGAATCATGAAGTAAAGAAGCTTGCAACAAACGGCAAGTATCGTGTTATTTACCATGCACATACCACTAATGTAATCGCTCTGACCTTCGTTCTTCCGTTAGAGGACAAGGTATTCACCAGAGAGCTGTGGGAGATGGCTACCGAGTGTCCTGTTGTATTCCCGGCTGGCGTTGGTGTTGTTCCGTGGATGGTTCCAGGTGGAAGAGAAATTGCAGTTGCTACCAGTGAGCTGATGAAGAAGTACGATGTTGCAATCTGGGCTCATCATGGAATGTTCGCAGCAGGCGAGGATTTCGATCTGACCTTCGGTCTGATGCACACCGTAGAGAAGTCTGCTGAGATTCTTGTTAAGATGCTGTCTATGCAGCCAAACAAGCTTCAGACTATTACTCCACAGAACTTCCGTGATCTGGCAAGAGACTTCAAGGTAACGCTTCCAGAGGAGTTCCTTTACGAGAAGTAAAGAAATTCAATAAAAAATAAGTTTGTTTGCTCCAGAGCAGGTCGGGGCGTATTGTGATTGTGATCGCCCTGACTGTATCTGTCAGAAAGTATTATATATATAATATTACTATATCAAAGGAGAAAAGAAACAAATGGCTAACAGATTTGTGTTAAACGAGACATCTTATCATGGCGCAGGCGCAATCAAGGAGATTGCTACCGAGGCAAATGGAAGAGGATTTAAGAAGGCATTCGTATGCTCCGACCCGGATCTGATTAAGTTTGGTGTTACCAAGAAGGTAACAGACGTACTGGATGAGGCTGGTCTGGATTATGAGATCTACTCCAACATTAAGCCAAACCCAACAATCGAGAACGTACAGACTGGTGTTGCTGCATTTAAGAAGTCTGGCGCTGACTACCTGATCGCAATCGGTGGTGGTTCTTCTATGGATACCGCAAAGGGTATCGGTATTGTTATTGCAAACCCAGATTTCGAGGATATCAGAAGCCTTGAGGGTGTTGCTCCGACAAAGAACAAGTCCGTTCCGATCTTTGCTGTTCCGACAACTGCTGGTACTGCAGCAGAGGTTACCATCAACTACGTTATCACTGATGTTGAGAAGAACCGTAAGATGGTATGCGTAGACCCGAAGGATATTCCGGTTGCTGCATTTGTTGACCCAGAGATGATGTCCAGTATGCCAAAGGGACTGACCGCTGCAACTGGTATGGATGCTCTGACCCACGCAATCGAGGGTTACATCACCGCAGCAGCTTGGGAGCTGTCTGATATGTTCCACTTAAAGGCAATCGAGATCATCTCCAGAAGCCTTCGCAATGCAGTAGCAAACACTCCAGAGGGAAGAGCAGACATGGCTCTTGGACAGTACGTTGCAGGTATGGGATTCTCTAACGTAGGTCTTGGAATCGTTCACTCCATGGCACATCCGTTAGGAGCTCTGTATGATACACCGCACGGTGTTGCAAACGCAATTATCCTTCCAACCGTTATGGAGTACAATGCTCCGGCTACCGGCGAGAAGTACCGTGAGATCGCAAGAGCAATGGGCGTTCAGGGTGTTGATGAGATGACTCAGGAAGAGTACCGCAAGGCAGCAGTAGACGCAGTTCGTAAGCTGTCCCAGGATGTTGGTATCCCGGCTGACTTAAAGGCTATCGTTAAGGAAGAGGATATTCCGTTCTTAGCTCAGTCCGCATACGATGACGCTTGCAGACCAGGTAATCCGAGAGAGACCAGCGTTGAAGAGATCGCAGAGCTGTATAGATCTCTGATTTGATTTTAAAGTTCACGCGTCCGATCTGCCTTGGGTCAAGCTTGTGCTTGCACAAAGATTGACCAAGGTGATTGGACGAAGGGAACGCCTGCTCATGAGCAAAACGTAAGCTGCAAAGCAGCGATGCACGGAACGTGCAGTTTTGCGAATAGGCGTCCCGTGAACGGAAAATAAGAACGACAGTAGTGGGCAGGAAATCGTGATCCCCACTGTCATATGTGGAAAGCTGCCGGCGTTTGCTGACGGCTTTCTTTGTGAATTTATTAACGATTAGAAAAACATTCACAGCAGCGCAGGCAGTGCGCAGAAACGAGGTTTGTTATGGATATAAGAGAACTCAGGATCGAGCACCGCGAATTTACAGGAGAGATCAGAGATCGCGTGCTTCGAGGAGCGATTCTCAATTCCAATGTGATGGAAATCATTCAGGATAATAAGCGTCCATTCGATGAGTTGATGTCGAAATATCGCTGCGCCATTATGGAAGTTGAGACAAAATTTAAGGTACTGAATGAGCAGTTTTCTCTTCAATATGATCGCAATCCGATCGAGTCAATCAAGACACGATTAAAATCAATGGAGAGCATTAGCCGCAAGCTGGCACAAAAAGAAAAACCAATTACGGCAAAGTCGATGGAGGAAAATTTGGACGATATCGCCGGTGTGCGAGTGATCTGTTCATTTCAGGCAGATATCTATACACTAGCAAAATGTCTGCTCAATCAAGATGATATTGAGCTTGTTGAAACAAAGGATTACATTAAAAATCCAAAGCCGAGCGGTTATCGCAGCCTTCATTTGATCGTGCGTGTTCCGATTTTTCTGGAAAATGAAAAGTGTTTGATGAAGGTCGAAGTACAGCTTCGCACCATTGCGATGGATTTCTGGGCGAGCCTCGAGCATAAGCTGCGCTACAAAAAAGAAATTCCGGAATCCGAAAAAGATTTCCTTCAACGAGAATTGTTTGAGTGCGCGCAGATGATCAATACACTAGATCAGCGCATGGAGGCAGTCAAAAATCGTCTGGTAGAAGGCGGACAGTGGGAGAAGCCATGAGCGAAAAACTAGAAAAAAATCTGGAGCAGACAGCATCGAAAAAGATGCGTCTGCTCAAACTGTTTTGGTCCACTCTTTATCTTAGTGCATTTACATTTGGCGGTGGTTATGTCATCGTGTCACTAATGAAAAAGAAATTTGTCGATGAATTAGGATGGATTGATGAGGAGGAGATGCTTGATCTTGTCGCGATCGCACAGTCCTCGCCCGGTGCAATTGCCGTAAATGGTGCGATTGTAGTCGGCTACAAGCTGGAAGGACTGATCGGCGTGGCGGCGGCGATCGCTGGAACTATTATTCCGCCATTTGTAATCATTTCTGTGATCTCATTTTTTTATGAGTTGTTTGCATCGAATGTCTATGTACAGCAGGTGCTGACTGGTATGCAGTCTGGTGTCGGAGCCGTCATCGCCTGTGTCGTATTTGATATGGGCAGCGGAATTGTCCGTTCCAAAAATATTTTATCCATGTGTATTATGGTTGCAGCATTTGTGGCAGGTTATATATTGAACATTAATGTCGTGCTGATCATTTTAGCCTGTGGCATTTTGGGCGCAGTCGTTACACTGGCAAAGAGAAAGAAGGTGCAGGAATGATCTACTTACAGTTGTTTTTAAGCTTTCTTCAGATCGGTGCCTTTTCATTTGGCGGCGGCTATGCAGCAATGCCGCTGATTCAGAGTCAGGTTGTGGACGGTCATAAATGGCTGAGCATGGCAGAATTTACCAATTTGATCACGATTTCGCAGATGACACCGGGACCGATCGCGGTAAACAGTGCGACATTTGTTGGTTTAAAGGTAGCAGGTGTCGGCGGTGCGGCAGTGGCCACGGCAGGTTGCATCTTGCCGTCGTGTATCTTAGTTACGCTTCTTGCAAAGCTATACCTTCGTTATCGGAAAATGGATCTGCTGCAGGGAATTCTTGGAATGCTTCGCCCAGCGGTTGTCGCATTAATTGCATCGGCAGGTGCGTCCATTCTGGTCAATGCCTTTTGGCCGGAGGGCTTGATTTTAATTCAGAAGACGCAGATTGATATGGTGATTATTTTTATTGCTGCTGTCTATCTGATTCAGTTTCGCAAGATGAATCCCGTGCTTGTCATGGTGTTAAGTGGTGTGGCGAAGCTTGGCATTTATCTTGTATGCAGCTTTCTCTTGTGAGAATACAAGATGCAAGTTGCACGGCAATAAGGCAATTCATTAAGCGGCAAGCTGCATGGCAACAAGGCAATTCATAAATAGTAAGTGAAAAAGAAAACGAATATCATTACACATTACACAATAATAAGAGGACAAACAATGCTTTTATATTTTATCAGACATGGTCAGACAGATTGGAATAAGGAACGACGGATGCAGGGACAATCCGATATTCCGCTGAACGAAAATGGACGCGAATCTGCAATTGAGGCAGGAAAAACACTTGCAAACACTCCGATTGATCTGGCGTTTTCAAGCCCATTAAAGCGTGCAAAGGAAACGGCAGGGCTTGTGTTAGCTAGGCGCGATATTCCGATTATTGAGGATGCCAGAATTCAGGAAATTGCGTTTGGTGTCTGCGAGGGAATGACCGGAAGAGATGAGAATCAGCAGCCAATCGGCTGTTTTGCCGAGTTTTTTGCCCATCCAGAATTGTACAAAGCACCAGAAAATGGCGAGGATGCAAAAATGCTCTGTGCGCGTACCTGGAATTTCCTTGACGATATCACATCAAGAAAAGAGCTTCAAGATAAGTCCATTTTGATAGCAACACATGGCGCAGCGCTCCAGTCTATGATGCTGTGGGTGAAAAAGCAGCCGATTAGCGAGTTCTGGAAGAGTGGTCTTAAGAAAAATTGTTCTGTAACAAAGGTGGAAGTAAAGGACGGTCAGGTAAAAGTGCTTGAAGAGGGAGAAAAGCAATATAACGTTTAAAGAGAAAATACGAAAAGGTCTTCTGTCTGTTTTGACAGGAGGCCTTTTTGCGCTTTTGCGTAGATAAGATAAAAAAGTTCTTATATTATGTGATTATATGTTTTGATTATACCATGTATTATAATTATAATAGTAATTCCTTCGCGGCCTTTAGACGCGCATAAAATTGATCGTAAAACTGATCATAAAACGAATCATGAAAATCTGGACAGGCATTTGCGTTTGCCGAAGATGTTGAAGCCACTGGACCTACTGAATCCGCATTTGCATATGGCGTCAAATAAAACGTCTTTAGAATATAGGAATGAAGTGTTTTAATCAATTCTGGAGACAATCCCTGCGAGGCAGCGGCAGCATCCTTTAAGAAATAATGCCAATCGCTGACAAACTGCTCATAGCGCTTTAATTGAGGAATATTAATCCATTGGCGAACCTTTACTTTTGCTAAATGTTCCTTCTTGCATTGTCCTGTCTGCAAAAAATAGGAAAATCCAGTGCCGTTATAGACACGGCCGAGCGGAAATAGGCGGCAAAAGCCAGGGCGGAAGGTATGAATCGTGCAGCGCCCAGCCTCATTTAAAAAGGAACACTGGTCGGTATCTGGTGTCATTGCAATTGCAGGTAAAATAATTCCATCAACAGGAGTTAATTGCAGCTGACCGTTAAAAAGAGCCGCAGCTGGAACGTGCAGTCCCAGTGATAGTTGGTAAACGTCATATGGGTCTAATAAGATCGAATTTCCCATATGACAGCAACAGGCATGGCAGCCATTACAGCCGAGACTGTCGGCACGCACTAGATCAGAGGACGAGTAAAGCTTACCGTCCGAAATTTCATTCAATGAAACAGATCGAAGCATAATCGTTAAAATCCTTTTCCTTTATCGTTTATCGTTTCTTTAATAGTACAACAAAATGGTTGAAAAAGCCATCCTTTCCGTA
>CAVCXB010000089.1:0-12184 GCA_963605535.1 Wujia chipingensis | reverse complement strand
GGATTGTCCAGAGAGGATCTGCCTGTGCTATGCGTATTGTATAGCGCGGACTGATTTTCAAAGGGGCGTAAATTGAATGTCTGGCATTCAAGGGAAACTTTGGATGCTCGGCCATTCAATGAACGAGTAGTTCACTATGAGAATCTTTATCCATTTTTCAGCAGAAAATCTCGTCCGACATAGTCGGATGGGGCTGTTCAAGCGACAGGTATTTTGTGATACTGAAAAAGAAATGTACAAAGGCAGGTGATGAATTTGGATCAAAAGATGATGCGTGAATTTGTGGAAAAAAAGTTGCAGCGCGGCGGGTACAGCAGCATTGCGGCAACTGATTTTCCCTGCGGTGTATGGATAAAGAAGGATACAGATACACAGTTGTATGTGGTGTGCCTGTTTGATGATGCTGGCAAATTGGCGGCTGATCGGTGGCGAATCGATCGGGTCATGGATTATGCGGCCCAAAAGGTTAGAGAGCAAAATTCGGGAAGATGTCAGTTTCTGGCACTCGTTCTTTCTGAAGATTTTTCAGTCTCAAAGCAGTTGTTAGAAGGCTCATATCCAAGATGGTTTGTAGATGGCGATGGCCAAATGGTTATTTTTGATGATCAGCCTTCTGAATTTTGTGATCTATATTCAGTTCTGACACGAAAAGAAACCTTGATGGATCGTTTTAAGGGAAAAGGCATTTCTGTTAACCTGATACCAGAGGCTACGCTGATATTGGTGATTCTTAATGTTATTATTCAGTGTATCGTGGCAGTTGGCGAAATCGGCGGCAAGGATTCAGCATTGCTGGAGTGGATGGTGCTTCGGATTGGGCCATTTATTCAAAAGCCAGAGTGGTGGCGTCTTGCGACAAGTGTATTTCTTCATTTTGGATGGGAGCATTTGTTTAATAACATGCTTGTTCTGTTGTACCTTGGCTCATTGGCGGAGCGTTGTCTGAGGAAAAAGCGGTTTTTAGCAGTATATCTGTTCAGTGGAATTGGCGCGAATATTGTTTCTGTCTGGTGGTATGTACATCAAGGTGAGCTGCTGGTGGCGACAGCTGGCGCATCGGGAGCGATCTTTGGGATCGCTGGATTGTTGTTAGGTATTGTTCTTTTGTCAAAGGGGCGTTTTGAGGGCATTACGCTGCGGCAGTTGGTTTTAATGATGTTTTTTACCCTGTACCATGGCTTTGCCGAGAGCGGAGTCAATAATTGTGCACATATCGCAGGCGGCGTGATCGGCTTTGTGTGTGGTATTCTTATCTTCCTGCAGATGAGGCGGTGCAAGGCAGCAGAAAGGTAAATGTGGTTCCCTTGCCGGGGGCAGAGCTTACGCGAATATGACCGCCGTGTCCCTCAATAATACGTTTGGCAACTGGAAGTCCAAGCCCTGTTCCGTCGGGCTTTGAGGTGACAAATGGATGAAAGATGGTAAGCAATTGCTTAGCTGGGATGCCGCAGCCGTCATCTTCTATGGATACAGAAAACTGATCCTTTGTTTTGAGTAAAAGGATTTGAACATGACCATTATCGGAGACGGCATCAAGAGCGTTTACGATCAGATTCAAGAGCGCCTCCATTATTTTGGGACAATCAAGAGGCAGGTAGGCGCAGGAGACGCGGCTGGTATAGGTAAGTGTCTTTGCAGTGCCTTCAGTGAGTGGAAGACAGGACAGGTAAGCCCGGTGCAGCAGACTGCACAGATCACTTCGCTTTTTGATTAGCTGGGTGGACATGCTATAATCGGTGAGGTCACGAAGCAGCTTTGTCATCAAACGGCAGTCGGAGGAAAGCTCTGGCCAGTAGCGGTAGCAGCGCACTTCAGGGTGAGAAGCCTCAATTGCCTGAATGCTGCTGCACATTAAAGAAAGCAGTGTCTGAAGTTCATGTGAGGCATTTGCGAGGAAATACTGGTGATACTCTTCAAGCTGTTTTAAGACAGGATACGCCTGAGGAGTACTCTTGCAGAGCTGTTCTAAATGTTCAGAGAGTGAAAGTTCGAGAGCAGTGGCTTCCTGTAGGGATTGATCGGTCATAGGCACCTCCAGATGATAATTGTCAATATGATTTATAGCATGATAGCATGATATTAGAATGACTTCAAGAAAAAAGTAACGACACTTTTTGCATCCATAATGTATATATATCACTTTAAAGAAGAACAAAATAATAAATATAGAAAATTCTAAGAAAGGTGTTTTGCATATGGATATTGTATATATTTTGTACGAAGAAAGAGAGTCTAGCCAACTTTGTGGAATAAAAGGTGTTTGGAAAACAAAGGAAAAGGCAGTTGAACAAATGAAGGAGTTAATTGCTTTAAATAATTTATGTGGACAACTGGACCGCAAATGGTAAATGCGGTGGAATTAGGTGAAGCATGGGGATTCGAGTACAAAACAGTGGCCTTTGTTTGGGATAAGATGATTCATAATCCTGGAAGATATACATTAAGTCAAACAGAATTTGTGCTAGCATTTAAAAAAGGAAAATTTCCACAACCAAGAGGTGCAAGAAATATAAGACAGATGGTTACTGTTCGCAGAGGTGAGCATAGTGTAAAGCCAGTTGAGGTCATTGATGGAATTACGAAAATGTTTCCAGAACAGGAGAAAATAGAGTTATTTGCGAGAAATAATTATATTGGATGGGATAATTGGGGACTCGAAATACCAGATCAGAAAATTGAAATAAAGAGCGCAGGGGAAATATAAACTAAGAAGTTCAATAGAAAGACAATAGTTTATTATATCTTGTAATTTGCCCTTAAAATGAGTATACTGGGGACAAAAGAAAAAGGCAGCATAGCCTGCCGGAAGAGAGGTTTTTACTATGGTAGATGATAATTGCATTTTTTGTAAAATAGCAGCAGGTGAAATTCCGTCTGAGACTGTTTATGAGGATGATCAGTTTCGAGCAATTCTGGATCTGGGACCGGCAGCACCGGGACATACACTGATTTTACCAAAGGCTCACTTTAAGGATGTAACCGAAATCAGCGATGAGTATGCAGCAAATGTGCTTAAGGTTGCAGCAAAGATTGGAAAAGCAATGAAGACAGGACTTGGCTGTGCAGGCTTTAACCTGGTTCAGAACAATGGAGAAGCAGCAGGACAGACGGTTATGCATTTTCATATGCATGTGATTCCGAGATATGCAGGCGGCGAGGACATGGTTTCATGGGATCCAAAGCCAGCAAAGAAGGAAGATCTGGAAAAGCAGGGTGCAAAGTTAAGAGAAACTCTTGAAAAATAAAAGCAGCGCTGAGAAACTAGTTGACGAAGTACCGTTATAAAAGCATGTCAATTAGAAACGCAGACGATTACAAGCGCAAGTCATTACGAAAGAGAAAAGGCAGATTCCACTTAAAAGAGGAGTCTGCCTTTTCAGTACGATTAGGATAATTCCTTGATTAATTTGATTACAATGTCCACACCATTGCTCTGCTTACTTAATTCCATTGCCTTCTTGTAGGAGTCACGATTGTTGTAAACTTCATGAACTGCTGCCAGTAAGGTATCTGCATTTAACTTTTTCTCCTCAAGTAAATAGGAGAAGCCTTGCTTCTGGAATGAATTGGCATTTAAGATCTGGTCGCCTCGGCTTACCTCTGCTGGAAGCGGAACGAGGATATTCGGCTTTTTCAGTGCCAGAAGCTCACAGATGGCATTTGCACCTGCACGTGAAAGTACAATATCGGAGATCGCAAATAAATCCTTTAACTCATCGGAGATATACTCGTATTGAACGTAACCCGGCTGAGCCAGCTTGCTGTCAAGATTTCCTTTGCCGCACAGATGGATGACATGAAATTCCTTAAGCAGCTCTGGAAGGGCGCTTCGAAGTCCAGCGTTGACGGCACGAGAACCGGTGCTGCCCCCCATCATCAAAAGGATCGGCTTATCATCGCTCAGTCCCGTGAAGGCAAATCCGGCGGCTCTTGAGCCATTTAACAGCTCACGGCGGATCGGTGTTCCTGTAAGAACAGCTTTGTCAGCTGGAAGTAGCTTGACAGTCTCTGGGAAGTTGCAGCAGATCTTAGAAGCAGTCTTCATACAGATCTTATTTGCAAGTCCCGGTGTCATATCCGACTCATGAATGATAACCGGAATGTGATAATGACCGGCTGCCAGTACGACAGGAACGGCCACAAAGCCTCCCTTAGAGAAGACAACATCCGGCTTATATTCACGGATCAGTTTCTTAGCCTGATGAAAACCTTTGATGACGCGGAACGGATCGGAGAGGTTCTTTGCACTTAAATAGCGGCGGAATTTTCCAGTAGAGATGCCGTCGTAGTGGATGCCCTGAGCCTCAATCAGTTTCTTTTCCATGCCCTCATAGGAGCCTATGTAGTGAATGTCATAGCCTTCTGCCTTAAGGTCTGGCAGAAGGGCGATGTTTGGTGTAACATGGCCGGCAGTGCCTCCGCCGGTCAGCAATATTTTTTTCATATTAAATATAGTAGCTGCAGATATTCGCTGAAAACACTGCTGACTTCGGCGAAAACAGCCTGCCTCCTTTTCGATTTGCTTTACTAGTTGGTTGTGTAGATAAATATGATTTACAAATGAGTTTTATTCGCCCTTGATGGACTTTAAAGCCTTTGCCAGCTGATCTGGACATGAAGTTCCACGACCGTTGCAGTTGATACCTTCCAAACGGGAAATAGCGTCATCGACCTTCATACCCTTAACGAGAGCGGAGATACCCTGAGTGTTTCCGTTGCAGCCACCTACGAACTGAACAGACTCGATTGTATCACCATTAACTTCAATATTAATCTGACGGGAACATACGCCCTTTGGAATATAGCTTGTCATAAAAAGCCTCCTTTATCATATTAGAATAGTTTTTGGGACGCACGCTGCGAAATGCTTTGGCGTCTTTGAAAATAGTATAGCATAAACAAGCATTGATGTCCATTTGTAAAAAGTCAGATAAAAACAAACTTCAGAGAAAAGGAAAGCTGATAATTTCAGATAAATATAAATAAGTGCAAATAAGTGCAGATAACTGCAAATAAGTGCAGAAAACCATGAAGCAGGTAAAAAAAATACGATGGATTCTGCCTTAACAAGTTTGAAATTCTATGCTAGTGTATGAAGCAGGAGACCGGAAAATGAATTCAAAGTTTTTCGGCGGAAAGGGGCGATGGTATGTTAAATTACCTGGAACAGGGAATGATCCTGTATGCGATGGCGGCAATCTGTGTGATCGGAGTGATCAGCAGACTGGCAGCAAATCATTTCTACAAAAGTTTGATCCGGCAGTCCGACAATCTTGCAACGGCAAAGGACAAGCAGCTGCAGCAGATGAAAACAAAGTACGAGAGCATTTATCGCATGAATTGCGGCATAAAAAATACAGAAGTATTCGTGAGCAAAATGCAGCAGCAGTATCGTGTGGCGGGAATTCGCTTGGCAGCATGGGAAAATTGCAGCATGTACAGCGCGGCAGCTACGTTCCTTGTAGGAGCGGTATCTTCACTTATCTTATATTTGAATAAAGGAAGCGTAGAAAATTGTGTGATGTATTTGGCAGGTGGCAGTCTGATGGCAGCAGGCATGATTGTGCTGTCAGACCTTTGGGGAAGCAATTCAAATAGAGAACAGCTTGAAAATGCGCTAGTCCACTATTTTGAAAATGTGCTTGTTGTGCGCAGTGCACGCGATATGCCAGAAGGGCTTAGTGAGGAAGAACCGGATGAAATGGCACAGCCAGAGCGCGAGGCGATTCGAAGCAGTGCGGCGGCAAGAGCACGCGGAACCATGCGGGATGATCTGTTTATGCAGAAAAAAGAAAATGCTCAGAAGGAAGCAAATCCTGTATCCGAGCGCGAGAAGCGGGTGAACCGTCCTGAACTTGTCCGAAAGGAGGAACCAGAAAAAGATCATCAAAAACAGCTTGAGGAGTTAAAAGAGAGTTTGGCACAGATTGCGGCGGCCCGGGGTGAATCCGGGGACCGAAATGGAAATGTACATAAACAGCAGACAAGAAAGCTCTCCGCAAAAGAAGAGCAGTTGATTAATGATATTATCAGTCAATATCTGTCTTGACCTGTCCTGACAGTTTGCACGGATACACTGTCTTTTTCATAGCCATCTTTTTCATGACTTGTATGGTTCATGACTCATGTTTCTCATGGTTAGTCTTCTTCGATGATCTGAATTTCAAGATAGTCAAAGTCGATTGCCTCAATAAAACTGTCCTGTGTGAAGCGTGTTTTGGCATGGTGTTGAAAGTCAGAAATATTGGAAGGCAGCCAGATTGGAACTGCGAGATCAAATTCGTGCGCGATGGTCTCGAGCGCTGCGAATACTTTTTTGGTACGAGTCAGATCAAGCGATGGATTTTCAACGACGAAATCCTTGAGAAGATGGTTGTCTGCGAAGACTTTACCCCACATGCGAAACATAAAAACCTCCTAAAAAGAAAAAACTTGTGCTATAGTGAAAAATAGTATATAGTAAACTATAGAAACTGTAAATTGATTGAAAACTGATTCTATTATGTTTTGTGGTCAGTATAACAAAAAGCGTTCCCAAAGGCAAGCGCCAGAGATGGAATGCTTTTTGAAATCATTGTTAGGAGGAGTAAAACATGGACGATTACAAGCAGCCGGATACTCCGGAAACAGCTGATGAGGTAGAAATGCTGCCTGATCAACAGGCAGTAGATCTTACGCTAGCACAAGCCGGACAAACAGGTTCTGATTCGGCTGAATACGAGGCAACAAAAGGTGATCCAGTGGAAGTGGTATCCGAAGTAGCAAAGCCAAGTGAAGCAGAGCCAACAACCGCGCAGTTGGGAGAAGCAGAGCCAGTAGAAGTCGAGCCGGCAGAAGCTGAGATAACTGAGACGATGCCAGAAGGAACCATGCCAGTCGAGGAGGCAGTAGAAGCTGATTCTGCGCTGAATTTGACAGAAGAGCCAGTGCAGGAGCAGCCGGAAGCAACAGAGGAACCGACAGAGGCTCATCTATCATCATCTGAATCGGAAGAACAGTCCGAAAACGCGCAGAAGTCGGATACAGAGTCAAACGCAGAGTCGGACACAGCGCAGTCTGAGCCACAGTTAACCTCTGATCAGGCGGTGACATTGGATGCAATTCAGGATCCGGAGTCGGTTAAAATTGTAAACAAGGCAAAGCAGCTGTTAAACGATCTTGATGAGGCGCAGAAGGACAAAACGCGTCTGACAGGTGAATTAAAGCAGAGTGAAAAGGCATACAGCAGCATGGAGAGGAGCGTGGCAGAGGGAATCACCACGGCGCTCAAAAAGAAAAAAGAAGAGATTGCTGCAACGTATGACCGAGAGTTAAGCCAGTATCAGGATCAAATTGATGTATGCAAGACCGAGCGTGCCAAAGCCAAGGCAAATGCAGTTGCACAGCGCATTCAGGTGGAGACCGCTCCGCTAAATCAGCAGAATCAGCAGCTAGAAGCACAGATCGAGCTTAAATTTAAGGAGAATAAAGTTCCAGTTGTATGTAAAAAGCGTGCGATCTCAATGCTATTTTTCCCGAAGAATGGAAAGGACTGGGCCGTGGATATCTTAATTGGTGTTGGATTGATGTTCCTTGTCCCACTATTCTTCTCACTGGCGATCTCAAATCGCTTTGTGCTTGCTTTTACATTTTTCCTGTATGCGGGTGTGTTGTTTGCAGCGTATTTGTATCTGCTTCATAAGTTTATGCTGAAGTTTGCGGGCGTAAATGAGGAGGTAGAAGAGCTTCGCAAGCAGATTCGCGTCAACAATAAGAACAAGCAGCTGATGACAAACCGCATCAAGAAGAGCCAGGACGAGACAGGATACAATCTCGGCAGCTTTGATGATAAGATTGCTGGTATTCAGCAGGTTATGCAGGATACCGTGGCAAAGCGTCAGGAAGCGCTCGAAAACTTTGAGAGCGAGATTCGCCATCAGATCACAGCCGATATTACGGCGGCAAATAAGGATGAGCTGTTAGGTCTGCAGCAGGACTTCGAGAGCAAGCGTCAAGAGTTAGCAGACAAGAAGGAATTGATCGAGGAGATCGAAAAACAGCTCAAAGAGGAGTATGAGCCTGTCTTTGGAAAGGATCTGCTGTACAAGCAGCGTTTAAATAAGTTTGATTCCTTCTGTCAGGAGAATTCGGATCTGTCACTAGATGAGGCGTTGACTCAGTACAGGGCACTGTCTGGCGGCAGTAAGCTGTTAAAAAAGTAAACAGACCCTGATAGATTTCATCGGCCAGATTCATGATAAAGGAAAGCGGAATGCTCTGACGGTGAAATGGAACCGGATTCTCTTCGCAGCTGGTTACCCCGGTGATAGAGATTTCGCCCACCGGGGGAAGTGATTTTGCAACACCTTCGCCCGGGTAGAGAGCGCTGTTTGAAAGACAGAGCATTCCGAGGCTTTCTTTAGCGCCGATTGACGCATCCACAGCGATGGTAAGAAAATTGCCCTGGCGTTTGATGCGGTGCAGCTTCTGGCGTAGGTTCACCGCATGTACAGGATGTGCAAGTGAACCACACACAATGAATTGATCGGGCATGGAAATGCCAAGATGTTCTAATTTATAGCCAACTAGTGGGCCCAGACAGTCCCCCGGGACACGGTCACTGCCAATACAAAGGAAAAGTATTGGTCGGTGGCCGTTCTTTTTTTGGCTTAAATCAACCAGATTTGCTAAGCGACAGGCAAAGCTTTCGGAAGAAAAATCAGTTTGCGAAAAATAGGATGGAGAATTGATCGTGTTCATAAATACCGCCTTTCTGAATGGTTCTTTGCTTCATTCTATCCGGGGAAAGACCGCTTTATTCGCTTGTCGAAACATTCTGTACATTCGACAGGCGGTTTTGGCAGATTCTGCACAGCGGCGGTAGTACGATGTGCAAAGATCAAAGATAGAAAATCAAATAAAATGGTCTGGAGGTGTCATATGGAAGAAGAAAAGAAGCTGCCAAAAAATATCCGTCAGATGGCAGAAAAGGAAGAGCGTGTCAGAGTCTATCTTGAGGACTATGCGTATACATTTATTCATAAGTTAAATTGTGAGGGACGGGTGCGGACAGGCGTGCTTCTGGGAAGCCGTGCAATTGTAGAAAATAAGCGATGCTGGTTTGTAAAGGGGGCAGTAGAGCTAGAGGATATTCCAGATAATGCGGATGTGGAAAATGATCCAGAAGCAGAAAGTCAAAATGCAAATAGAAATGATCAGAGCACAAATAGTCAAAGGGAACATAGTCAAAGAGAAACCGGCCAGGAGAAAGGCGGAGAAACTGAAGAGGATCAGTCCAAATCGAAAAGCGAGACGATTACGCAGCAGATCTGGAACAACACGCAGGCGGTGATACAGGAATATTTTCCAGAGAGTAATGTCTGCGGCTGGTTTATCTGTGGAAGTGAGGAAAATTTTCCAGACGGAGAGCCGTTAAAAAAGACCCATCGGCAGATCTTTTCTGGGGAAGATTGTCTAATGTATTGGAAGCAGGGCGACGAGGACAGCTTTTGGATGGAGGAGGATGAGGTGATTCTTCATCTAAAGGGGTATTTTGTGTATTACGAAAAAAATGAGGAAATGCAAAATTATATGCTCAGCCGCCATGAAGAGCAGAGCGAGGCTGTCAGCGATCAGGCAGCCCTTAATTTCCGTAAAATCATGAAAGAAAAACAGGACGAAAAGCATCCGATTAAGGCAATGAAGGTGGCACCGCACACTAGTGTCTGGCTAAAAACTGGTGCAGCAGCTGTGTTTGTGCTGTTGGTAGGTGGTGGTGTGTTACTCTCTAGGGGAATTCAGAAGAATGAGGGAGATTCTGTGGTGGCACTTGCAGTAGGAGCATCTGTGGAGCGCCAGAGCGGCGAGTTTGAGCAAAGCAGTATCGCTGGTGAAGATGTAACGGGCGAGGCAGGACGTGTTGGTGAGATGCAGAGCGTTGCACAAAGTGTAGGTGAGCCTCAGGCAGAAGTTGGTCAAATACCAGAACAGTCAAGAGCAGTATCGGAATCAGCATCCGAATCCATCGCTAGTTCAGCAACCCAATCGGCTTCGAAGTCCCAATCTGAGTCATTATCAGGCACATTGCCAGAATCAAATGCACAGTCTGATCCCGATAAAAAAGATGTGGCTGCAGTACAGGAAAATGGAATCTTCTCGGGTGATATGATGTTTTATAAGGATGGACTGGGTGCATCGGTTTATCGTATTACAGATAAGAGTAGTAATGCAGATTCGTTTAATACAAATTCATCTAACGCAGCTTCTGATGGAAAAGATGAACAAGAGGCAGAAACCTCAGTACAAGGAGAACAAGAAACGAATGGACAGTTATCAGATGGACAGTCTGCGGATGGACAGGTGTCATCTACAAGTGCACACGAGCCACTTACCGTTGAGATTCCGACACTTGCGGCGGGGAATGGAGAATCCTCCAATACTACGGATTCAGTGGAGGAAGCGGCCATAAATCGTCCGGCTGCGTATACCGTTCAGCCTGGAGATACCCTTATTGAAATCAGCAAGAAGTTTTATGGATCCTCTCGGATGGTAATGCAGATCAAGGAGGCCAATGGGATTGATGATATCAATAAAATTTATATTGGGCAGGAGCTGACGCTGCCGTAGAATTGTGCCCCGGAAGTTTAACGAAGCGGTTCGATGATTGTTTTGTGAATTGTAATGCCGAAAACTTCCGCCTTGTGCCATTTACACGCCCTCGCGAATATGTTATACTTTTCCAGACACCGTGCGATATCATACAAGATCTATGATCCAATAATTTGACGTTCATATACGATCCAATAATCGGATAATCATATATGCTGCGATGTATCACGGGATTTCGATAATTTCGATAATGGAAAGGAAATAGCAAGGAAACAGAATGGCAAGTGATAGTGAATTCCAACGGGAAAGAAAGAAGAATCAGCTCAGACAGAATATGGTTACGAACGATAAGGTTCGTTCGGCACCGGCCAGCTGGGCAGAAGATCATAAAAAGACAGTAAATATTACCGCAATGGGAATCGTAATAATTGTGTTGCTTGCAGCAATCGCATGGCTGGTGGCTGCAAAGCTGTGGCACTACAAAACATATGAGGTCAACTGGCGAACTGATGTATCGAACGCATCATCAGCCAGCTATGTTTCTTACGGTGATGGAATCGTTGTATTGAATAAAGACGGTGCTACTTACTATGACAGTAAGGGGGCGAAGGTCTGGTCCGCACCATATGATATGAGCAATCCAACAGCGGCGGTAAAGGGCGATTACATCCTTATTTATGATTTAAAGGGAAAGAATTTTACCATCTGCAGCAAGTCTGGTATTACAGGAAGCGGAACGACCTCGCAGGTGATCACAAAGGGCGTGATTGCGTCAACTGGTGTTACCATAATTCAGACGGAGGACAAGGATGCCAGCTTGATTTCCTATTATCGAAATACGGGTGAGGAACTTGCGGTTTCCATCCGCAATCCGCTGCAGATTGACGGGTATCCGCTTGATATCAGTGTTTCTCCGAATGGACAACAGCTTGCAGTATCCTATTATTCCATTTCAGAGGGGGCAGGAACGAGCAGCGTTTCATTCTACGATTTTGAGAAGGGAAAAGAGGCAGCCGATCGTGTCGTTGCAAGCTTCGACTATTCCGAGAATGGCGCATATGTCCCCAAAGTTGTTTATTTAAGTGATACCCAGGCATTTGCAGTCGGCGACTGCTGCATCAGTTTTTTTGATGTTTCAGATCGAACCGCGATCACCAGAAAGGACATCGCTATCGAAGGAGAAATTCAGCGGATGTTTTATAACAGCGAGTATTTAGGTCTGGTGATCCAAGAGGGAGATGGACAGGAGTATCGGCTTCACATCTATACGATGAATGGAAAAGAAAAAGCAGTTACCGAGCAGGATGCACTGCATACTGGCTATGCGTTCCAGCAGAAAAACGTCGTCATGTATGATGCCGGCTATTGTGAGGTACAGTCTTTTTCTGGACGAATTCGCTTTGCAAGGGAATTTGGAAATAACCTGTATACCGTTATTCCGGGAGAAAAATTTAAAACCTATTATCTGGCTACCATGGAGGAACTTCAGCAGATTCGGCTTCGATAAGCTTTTTGATTATTGAGTATGGATTCCTTCTTGAGGATTGCATTGGCATTAGAGTCACCTTGCAGAAAGGGTGGCTCTAATTTTTTGTTG
>CAVCXB010000088.1:0-12233 GCA_963605535.1 Wujia chipingensis | reverse complement strand
TATTTAGAGAAAAGCCTGAAAAATCAATGATTTAGGGCTTGACATTATAGGAAGGAAATGTGGAAAAACAAGGAGAAAATCCATTGTTGATTGCAAGGGCAGCCACATTTTCCTTTGGAAAACAAGGAGGAATTTATGAAAGCAACAGGAATCGTGCGTCGTGTGGACGAGCTTGGTCGTCTGGTAATCCCAAAGGAGATACGCAGAACGATGCGCCTGACAGAAGGAACGCCGCTTGAAATTTTTACCGACCGGGAAGGTCAGATTATCTTAAAGAAATATTCGCCGATGATGGAGCTTGGCGGCTTTGCAAAGCAGTATGCCGAGTCTGTAGCGCAGACAATGAATCAAAAGGTTGCAGTTGCGGACCGCGATCAGATCATTGCCGTGGCGGGCGGCGGCAAGAAGGAGCTTCTTGGAAAGCCGATCAGCAGACAGCTTGAGGAAATGATCATCAACCGCGAAAACAGCATTCAAGCTGGTATGGAAAAGAAAACGATCCCGATTGTAAGCGGCGATGAGGACACGTACAGCGCACAGGTGATTTATCCGATCTGTTGTGAGGGAGACTGCATTGGTGCCGTAATTCTCTACAGCCGCGAAAACCAGATGCGCTTTAGCGAGACGGAATATAAGGCGGCTGCCTGTGCCGCATCTTTTTTGGGAAAACAGATGGAAAGTTAACTGCTGCGTAGTTTTTTTCTTTTAGGACTTGAAAATCATCATAACGTGTGCTACAGTAAAAAAGCATTAAAATCTATATGCAAAAAGAGGAAAGAAAGCGCGTAAGATAAAGCAGATAAAAGATCTTTTATCTGAAATAATTCTGTCGCATGAGATTTAAGGAGGAGTTCTGATGAACAAGAAGGAATTAGTAGCAGCAGTTGCAGAGAAGGCTGAGCTGAAGAAGGTTGATGCAGAGAAGGCAGTAGAGGCTTTCGCAGAGGTAGTAGCAGAGGCATTAAAGGCAGGAGATAAGGTACAGCTGGTTGGCTTTGGAACCTTTGAGGTAGCAGAGCGCCCAGAGAGAGAAGGAAGAAACCCGAGAAGTGGTGAGACCATGACCATCGCAGCTTCCAAGAATCCGAAGTTCAAGGCTGGAAAGGCATTAAAGGACGCGATCAACGCATGAGATTAGACAAATATCTTAAGGTTTCCCGTCTGATTAAGAGAAGAACAGTTGCCAATGAGGCGTGTGATGCTGGCAGAGTGCTTTTAAATGGAAAGGCAGCGAAGGCATCAGCAGAGGTAAAGCCAGACGATATCATTGAGATCGGTTTTGGAACCAGAACCGTCAAGGTACAGGTGCTTGCCGTTGAAGAGACTGTTCGCAAGGACGAGGCAAAAGAGATGTATAAGTACGTATGACATAAGTGCGGTACCGCATGAATGGTAAATAACGTATAATTTAAGAGGCTTCCTAATATATTGGAATAGACCGGTATACCGGAAATTCCGATAGTTAGGGGGTCTTTTTTTGGAACAAAATCATGACCAGGAATATATTGAACGCGAACACTGTTTGATTTTAGAACACAGAAGAAGCTTAAAAATTACCGGCGTGACCGATGTGATTGCCTACGATGAGCATATTGTGCAGATCAATACGACAGATAAGGCGCTTGAGATACGCGGAGAGGGCCTGCATATGAAACAGCTGGTACTAGACAAAGGGATCATCGAGGTAGAAGGATGCATTAACAGTCTGGAATATCAGGAGCAAAAAGGTCAGAGTCAGGGGGAATCATTTTGGAAGAGGCTGCTAAGGTAATCGGAGGCGTCACCGGTGAGCTCTTGTTTTTTGCGCGGTCATTTTTGCTGGGATTTTTGCTGAGGCTTGGCTATGAGCCGCTTATTCTGCTGCGAAAGCTATTTCACCATCCGAAGCTGTTAGTAAATGTGCAGGATATTTTATTCTGGACGGCGGGCAGTTTTTTGATGTTCGGGATGTTGTTTCGGGAAAACAATGGAACGCCGAGGCTGTTTTCCCTTGTGGGAATTCTTGCCGGAATGATTTTGTATCAGTTAGGGCCAGGACGTCTGACTGGTGCACTTTTTGAGAAACTTCGAAGAAAAAGCCGTGAATGGAAGCGAATCTACCAGGAGAAGCGAAAAAAACGGATTCAAAAGCGCAAAGACAGGATTCAAAAACGCAAAGACAGGATTCAAAAACATAGGGATAGACTTCAAAAGAAAAAAGATGCAGCAAGACAGCAAAAAAACATTGCCCAGGGGCGAAAAATGGAAAAAAAGAGGTTGAAAAAAACACGAAAAAACAGTATGATAAAAAGACAGGATGAACACAGCCGTAATAAGAGAGGTGAGGATAGTGACAGGAAGGATGGCAGCCCGTAGGAGAGCCAATCGCAAGTGGATCGCACTGGCACTCGTGACAGTGATCCTCTTAAGCGTGATGACCTGGATCGCCGGAAACAGTCTGGCAGAGCAAAACGCACAGAACCTGGCGCAGCAAAAGCTCCTCGAAGAGCAGATCGCAAAGGAAGAGGCGCGCAGCGAAGAACTTGATCAGTACAGCGAGTACATTAACACCGACGAATTTGCCGAGTGGTATGCAAAGGAAAAGCTGGGATTGATCCATAAAAACGAGATCATATTTAAGGGTGAGTGATGTGCCGTGTCGTGGAAACGCGAAGCGGCACAACTTTTTTTATTCTTCCCTTCTTTCGACAGACATTTCAAATGAAAAATTCTATGATAAAAAGAGATAGGAAACGATAGGATTGAAGCGATAGGATCATTTTGTTTTGGAATGAGAAATGGAGGTCAAAAAGGTGGAAGGTCTAGGAAGATTACCAAAAGGGCAAATAAAAAAAGCTGGTATAAGCAGAACAGGAAGCTTCATGCAGTTGATTCGTATGGCACTAATCATTTTCATGCTCGGTGCGATGTTATTTGTAGTGTTTGAGAGTGGGCAGACAACGTATCTGATCACGCAGGTACTTCTGCTTTTTTGCGCACTGTTCTTTGGATATCGCTTTGGCCCGGGAGCGGGTGCGATTGCAGGCAGCATCAGTGGCATTGTGCTGTCACTCGTGAGCGGTGAAGCGGCGCAGATTGGCATACTGTGTCTTCTTGGCATCTTCTCCGGTGCATTCAGGCGGCTTGGAAAAATGGCGAGTGTGACCGCCTATGCGGCAGCTGCGTTTGGCGTGGGAATTTTATACTCACCTGCACTGCTGTTTCAGACAATGGAATCGGTGCTTGCTGTGGGTGCAGTATTTTTATTGCTGCCGGACAAGCTCACCCTTCCTGCGCAGCGCACGCTCGCAGACGACATGGATGAGATGACAAATACGGCGCAGGAAATCCCGCCTGTCTGGCAGTCAGCCTTTGAGGGGACAGCAGGCGAAGGATTGCATGCGCTGTCACAGACCTTTTCCCAATTGTCAGCGATGTACCGCGAGGAGGAGTTAACAGGTGATGCCCCACAAGACGATTGGCGGATGCGTTATCTGGAGCTTCGCCAGCTCTTATCCGAGCAATTTTTGGAGTGTGCGCAGATGCTTCAGGACACGGTGGGCCAGATGCAGGAGGGCGAAGAACTGGCAGGCCCGATGCGAAGCAGCCTTGTAAAACAGCTGTCGCGCGCCGGTGTCGATGCAAAGCGAATTTACCTGACCGAAAGCAAAAACGGCAGCAGGAAGCTTGTGATGGCGCTCAGCGCAAAAAGTGCGCGATGCATTTCCATGAAGCTTGTCTGCGAGCGCATCGAGGAAGCTCTTGGCAAACGTATGACGCCCTGCGCCGATCAGCCGCTTCTTGTTTCCGCGGTTCCACGCTGGGTACGCTTCGAGGAGGAATGCCCGTACTTTGTTCTCTTTGGTGCGGCAGCCAGCTGCAAAAATGGAAACGAGGTTTCTGGGGACAGCTTTTCATGTATGGAGCTTTCCAATGCGAAGAAAGCACTTCTTTTGTGCGATGGCATGGGAAGCGGTGAGCGGGCTGGACGCGAGAGCGCGGGAGTCACAGAGCTTGCCGAGATGATGTGCGAAGCCGGCTATCCGCCGTCGCTTTTGATTCGCGTCATTAACAGCACACTGATGATTCAGGCAAAGGAGCATCCGGTTACAATTGATCTGGCGGTGATTGATTGCGCAAATGGTATTTGCGAGCTCACGAAATCCGGTGCGGCCGTTACTTTTTTAAAGCGAGGCGGCGAGACCCTGCAGGTTGGTGCAGACAGCATGCCAGCCGGGATTTTACAGGAGTATGCCCCGATGGAAAAGATGCTTCGCTTAAAGGACGGTGATCTTTTGATCATGGTTAGCGACGGCGTGTTAGAAGAAATGCCCGGATGCGACAAGGAAGAAGCCATGTGCCGATTTTGCGAGAGCCTTGATGAGAATAACCCAAAAGAGCTCGCAAGAAAGATTCTGGCATTTGCCGGGGCGAAAAAAGGCGGGCGCGATGATCGAACCGTGCTAGTCGCGGGGTTCTGGAAGAAGTAAGTAGACGTACCTTTTGGGGGCATGAGGAACGAAAAGCACACTCGGCGCTAGCTTTGAGGCAGCTTACAGATTTAGAGAAATGAGTGAGAAATAAATAAGTGAGGAATAAGGAATGTTCATAAAGAAGATTCAGCAATATATTACAGAGAAAAAATTATTGGCTGACGGTGACCACGTCATCATCGGTCTGTCGGGTGGTGCAGATTCGGTTTGCCTGTTGCTTGTGTTAAAAGCGTTGCAGCCCATCTACCATCTTACGCTCACGGCTGTGCATGTCCATCATGGCATTCGTGGGGAATCAGCAGAGCGCGACCTGCGTTTTTCAAAAGAGTTGTGTGAGGCAAATGAGGTGGAGTTTGTTGCGGCATACCGCGATGTGCCAGGTATTGCGGCAAAGCTTCATCTGACAGAGGAGGAGGCTGGCCGCAGCGTGCGCTATGAGATTTTTGAGCAGGAGGCAAAAAAGCGCAGAGCATCTGTCATTGCCGTGGCGCATCATATGGACGATCAGGCGGAGACAGTACTAATGAATCTGCTGCGCGGAAGCGGCATCCGTGGCTGCGGCGGCATTCAAGCCAAGAGACTGCTATCAGATGGACGTCGTATTCAAGCGAAGCCTTCTGCATGTGATGAAACTCATATTTTAGACAAGCCTCCTGCTTTCAATGACAGCAACAGCGATAATGAAATTTTCGTCGTGCGCCCCCTTCTTGGCGTGAGAAGAAGCGAGATCGAGACGTGGCTTATCGCACAGAATCAGACATGGTGCACAGATGAAACGAACCTAACGGACGAATATTTGCGAAGCCGCATTCGAAATAATTTGCTGCCGCTTCTTGAGCGTGAATACAACGCACAGGCAGCGGAGCATATCGCGGCTGCGTCGGGCGATTTCTTTGAGGCAGAGGAGTATCTTCGCAGCAGGGCAGAGGAAATCTTTGCCTCGTGGCAAGATGAATATGGACAGGCGGACTTAAATGCTCAAAGAAACCAAGTTGGTCAAATGACGTCAGAAACGCAATGCAGCCGTCTGCCACTCAAAGAGCTCTCCGCCGAGAAGCCCATTTTGCAGCGCTATCTGATTCAGGAGGCCATTAAGCGAACCGGCAGTATAAAAGATGTCGGCCGCACGCACATCGAATCGGTGCTTGGCCTTTTGACAAAAACGACAGGCAGCCAGATTCATCTTCCCGGAGGGCGCATAGCGCGTCGCTCCTATGAGTTTCTTGTCATCGAAACACGACAGCCACAAACGAAAGAAGTAACACAGCAAAACAGGAAAATAAAAAAGCAACCACTATCGCAGTCAACTGACCAGCCACACAGCCAACCATCACTACACCCAACTGCCCAAACCGGCCGGACGGTCTACTCGGTTTTCCCGATTTGTGAGAAAAAAAGCCAACAAATCCCACAAAGTTGTTGTGTAAACTGGTTTGATTATGATACAATAAAAGAAGGACTGCTGATGCGAAGAAGAAGGCCCAAGGACCGCATCTGCATTGATGCAAGAGGCAACACGCAAAAGCTCTCCGACTGCATGATCAATGCCAAAATTCCAGCGGCAAAAAGAGATCAGATTCCGATTCTTGCATCGAAAAGTCGTGTTTTGTGGATCGCGGGTATGCGCATGGCCGAGGACTGCAGGGTGACGCAAAGCACCCGACTGGTGTTAGAGGTGCGCGCCGACGAAACTATCACCGAGGGGCTTTTCGTAACCCACCCGTGAACGTCCCACGCAATGAGCAATGAGCAGCGATCATGATCAAACAAAAGTCAACGTCATTGACTAAAAACTATAAATGAAAGAAAGACAAAGGAGCGCGAAAATGGGAGATAAGATTCGTGTAATGTATTCAGAGGAAGAAGTTGACCAGAGAATCCGTGAGCTGGGAGAAGAGATCAGCAAACGCTACGAAGGCAAGACCCTTCACATGATCTGTGTGTTAAAGGGCGGCGTATTTTTCATGTGTGAGTTGGCAAAGAGAATCACCGTTCCAGTAACAATGGATTTCATGTCTGTATCCAGCTATGGTTCCGGCACAAAGTCCAGCGGCATCGTAAAGATTGTCAAGGATCTTGACCAGTCCATAGAGGGAAGAGACGTCTTAGTCGTAGAGGATATCATTGATTCTGGCCGTACACTGAGCCATCTGATGAAGATTTTAAACGAGAGAAAGCCAGCCAGCCTGTGTTTGTGTACGCTTCTTGATAAGCCAGAGCGCCGTGAGGTTGAGGATGTCAATGTGGACTATACCGGATTCAAGGTGCCGGATGAATTTGTAGTCGGATACGGTCTGGACTATGACCAGCTGTACCGCAATCTGCCGTATGTAGGTGTGGTAGAGAACGAGTAAGTAATTTGCGGTTGAAATCAAAAGCTCGCATAGTGCGAGAACTGCAACCGGTTTCAGACCGCAGAAATGAGGAAGAAATTGAGAAAGTCAAACGGAATAGTCGCATATACCATTATCATTGCGATTGTAATTGCACTAATTTTTATCTTTCAGCGTACCATTTATCCGCAGACGAATGTGTCATACACTCAGTACCGTTCGCTTGTGGAGGACGGAAAGATCACGCAGGCACAGATTGAGCAGAATGCCAAGGTGCCGACCGGAAGCGTATTGTTTGTGATGGACGGTTCGTCAACGGAGTATCGTGTACTCGTGTCCGATGTCAACGAAGAATTAAATCGTCTTCAGGAGAATAATATCAAAGTTACCGTGACCGCCGTGAAGGAAAATTATTTTCTGAACACGATCGTTCCGGTGCTGATTTTAGTCATCGGTATCAGCTTTGTGTTTGTCATCGTGACAGGACGTATGGCAGCGCCGGGCGGTGGTTCAGGCGGCGGTGGCCAGAACATGGCAAATTTTGGTCGAAGCAGAGCCGTTATGGAAACTGGCGGTTCCAAGAAGGTGTTGTTTAAGGACGTTGCCGGTCTTCAGGAGGAGAAGGAGGAGCTTGAGGAGGTCGTTGACTTCTTAAAGAATCCAAACATGTATACAAGCCTCGGTGCCAGAATCCCGAAAGGAATTTTGCTTGTAGGCCCTCCGGGAACCGGAAAGACATTGCTTGCAAAGGCGGTTGCCGGTGAGGCAGGCGTACCGTTCTTCTCTATCTCTGGTTCAAACTTTGTCGAGATGTTCGTCGGTGTCGGCGCATCCCGTGTAAGAGATTTGTTTGAGCAGGCAAAGAAGAATGCACCGTGTATCATCTTCATTGATGAGATTGATGCCGTAGCCAGAAGAAGAGGAACCGGTCTAGGCGGCGGTCACGATGAGCGTGAGCAGACCTTAAACCAGATGCTTGTTGAGATGGATGGCTTCGGTGTCAATGAGGGCATCATCGTCATGGCAGCGACCAATCGTGTCGATATCCTTGATCCTGCGATCCTTCGTCCGGGCCGTTTCGACCGTAAGGTCGCAGTTGGACGTCCTGATGTAAAGGGAAGAGAAGAGATCTTAAAGGTTCACACAAAGAACAAACCTCTCGGCTCGGATGTCAACTTAAAGCGCGTTGCGCAGACAACAGCCGGATTTACCGGAGCGGATCTGGAAAATCTGATGAATGAGGCTGCGATTAATGCAGCAAAGAACAAGCAGGGCTATATCAGTCAGTGCGATATTGAGCAGTCCTTTGTCAAGGTGGGCATCGGTGCTGAGAAGCATTCTAAGGTCATCAGCGACAAGGAAAAGCGCATCACCGCGTACCATGAGTCCGGCCATGCAATTTTGTTCCATGTACTGCCTCACGAGAGCAAGGTACACACCATCTCCATCATCCCGACCGGAATGGGTGCGGCAGGTTATACGATGCCGCTGCCGGAGGCAGATGAGATGTTCATGACAAAGAAGCGCATGGAAGAGGACATTATTGTCGCATTCGGCGGACGTGTTGCCGAGGAGTTAATCTTTGGCGATGTCACAACAGGCGCATCTCAGGACATCAAGCAGGCGACCGCAACCGCCCGCGCGATGGTTGTAAAATATGGTATGTCTGAGCGCCTTGGAACCATCAACTACGAAGATGGCGGTGGGGAAGAGGTCTTCCTCGGCAAGGATTTGGGCCATGCAAGAAGCTACAGCGAGGACGTTGCCAGAGAGATTGATGCGGAAGTAAAGCGCATTATTGATGAGGCGTATGCGCAGGCAAAGACGATCATTACCGAGCATATGGATGTACTTCACCGCTGTGCACAGGTATTAATCGAGCGTGAGAAAATTGGAAGCGAAGAATTCGAGGCGATTTTTGATGGAAAAGAGCTTCCAGAGCCGGGTGCAGAGCAGTCTTCTCTGATGTAAAAGCAGCCGTAAAAAGGCAGATAAGCAGATAAAACGCACGATTAAAGGAGCCACGAAAAAATGCAGTTCAGCGATAGATTAGAAAAAAATGCATTCTTTTGTGATGAGACAGAAGATTACCGCACTCCGGCAGAGCCGGAGGCGGGCGACTCTGTTATCATCCGTTTTCGGACATTGGCCAATAACGTGGACAATGTCTATTTGATTTCAAGAAAAAGAGAAATTAAGATGAAGAAGGTCAGAACCGAAGGGCTCTTTGACTTTTATGAAACACAGATTACCGTTGGGAAAACGGCGTACATGTATTACTTTGAAATTGAAAAAGGCAGTGATGTCTGTTATTACAACAAACTCGGCTGCACGACGAATCTGCGCCAGCAGTATGCGTTTAAGATCACACCTGGTTTCCACACGCCAGACTGGGCAAAGGGCGCGGTATTTTATCAGATCTATGTAGACCGTTTCTGCAACGCCGAGCCGTCCAACGATGTGCTCACAGGCGAGTATTTTTACGTTGGCTCACAGAGCGAGCGCGTGAGCGATTGGGACAGCATTCCGGCAAATCTCGATATCGGACGTTTCTATGGCGGCGATTTGCAGGGCGTGCGCGCGAAGCTTGACTATTTGCAGGAACTTGGCGTTGAGGTCATCTATTTCAATCCGCTGTTTGTCTCCCCATCCAACCATAAATACGACATTCAGGATTATGATTACATCGACCCGCATTTTGCGATCATCAAGAAGGATGAGGGCAGATTGCTTGAGGAGGGCGAGAAGGAAAACAACAAGGCAAGCCGTTATATCTGCCGTGTCACCTCCAAGGAAAACCTTGAGGCTTCCAATGCGTACTTTGCTGATTTGGTAAAGGAGATTCATGCAAGAGGCATGAAGGTCATTCTGGACGGTGTGTTTAACCATTGTGGTTCCTTCAACAAGTGGCTCGACCGCGAGTGCATCTATGAGGGACAGGAAGGCTACGAGCCAGGCGCATATGTTTCAGAGGATAGCCCATATCACGATTTCTTTGGTTTTACCGGCGGCGAGTGGCCGTATAATAAAGAGTACGAGGGCTGGTGGGGCCATGATACCCTTCCAAAACTCAACTACGAGGGCTCACAGGAATTGTATGATTACATTCTTCGCATCGGCAAGAAATGGGTCAGCGAGCCGTACAATGTGGATGGCTGGCGTCTTGACGTGGCGGCCGATCTTGGTCACAGCATCGGCGTCAATCACCAGTTCTGGAAAGATTTTCGTAAGTCCGTAAAGGAAGGAAATCCAGATGCAATTATTTTGGCGGAGCACTACGGCGATCCGAGCAGTTGGATGCGCGGCGATCAGTGGGATACCGTTATGAACTACGATGCGTTCATGGAGCCGATCACCTGGTTTTTAACTGGTATGGAGAAGCACAGCGATGAATTTCAGGCAGACTGGTACGGAAACGGAGAGAAGTTCTTCCGCACAATGGAACACAATATGAGTAAGTTCCAGCGCCAGTCTCTTGACGTTGCGATGAATGAATTGTCAAACCACGATCATTCTCGTTTCCTCACAAGAACAAACCGCACCGTTGGACGTATTGCAACGAAGGGCGCAGCAGCGGCACAGGAAAATGTAGAAAAGTGCATTCTGCGCGAGGCAGTTGTCATGCAGATGACATGGCCGGGTGCGCCGACCGTTTACTACGGCGATGAGGCCGGTATGGTTGGCTGGACCGACCCGGATAATAGAAGATCGTACCCGTGGGGCAAGCAGGATTGGGAGTTAATTGAGTTCCACAAGGATATGATTCGCCTGCATAAGCAGTACGATATCTTTAAGACAGGTTCCTATAAGCCGATCGCGTGCGGTTCCCATTGGATTTGCTACGGACGTTTCAGCCAGAGAGTGCAGGCCGTGATTCTCGTCAACAACAGAAGAGAATCGCTTACCATTGATCTTCCGGTATGGCAGATCGGCATCTTGCAGAACGCCTGTCTGAAGCGCATTATCCAGACAACACAGTCAACCTATAACATCGGTGAGATAATGGAGCGCGCCGAAGATGGTATGCTTCATGTTACTGTTGGACCGCAGACCGCGAGCGTGTATATTGCGGCAAAGAATGTGGAGAATGGAAATCCGATAGATGCAACCCGGTAATTTACGAAAGGGTGCTTCAACGGCACTCATTTATGTTACGAAAAAACGAGCAGCTACACAGAAAGGTGTGGCTGCTCGTTTTTTATATAATTTTCCTATATCTAAATGAAGAAAATAACATTTGCCGGAAACATATTCGAAAATTGACAGACAAATAACGAAGATATATAATGATGTTGTTTCTAATTAGATAACAATTTTTAAAAATAGTAAAAATGCAGACAATTTTAAAAGCCTGCAAGTTACCCGTCAATAGCGGAAAATGAAGTCATTTTCTTGATCAGTCAGAGAGTTGATGTTATGAGTTTCAGGCTGATATCTGTATTTCTTTTTCCAAGAGGAGGGTGAACAGCCAATAAATTGCTGAAATTGTCGATTAAAGCTTGAAAGCGTCTGGTAGCCAACTTGTCTTGCAATTTCGTTGATTTGGATCCGATCTTGAATGAGCAAACGGCAGGCATGCTGAACTCGGTAGTGCTGCAAGTATTCGAGTGGCGAAATTTTGATGATTTCAGTAAAAATATGCCGAAACTGACTAACACTTAAGCAGCAGCGCTTGCTGAGTTCTGAAACAGTCAGATTTTCCATATAGTGATCAAAAATGTATAAAAGCGCTGTTTGTACAGCTTGAATTTTTTGATCAGAAGATAAGAGTGCATACTTGTCTGATGGATTAGACTGTGTAAAGGGCATGGCGAGTCGATTCAATTCGGTGAGAGTGAGTTGAAGCAATGAGTAAGCCGCATATGAATAAAAAGACGATTTCTTGCGGAGTTCTCCGTACAGCTGATGAAGAATGGAATGTAGGTCAGGCGAAGTTTCGTATCGTATGATCTGGGATGGACAATGTGCCGGATAAAAGTTTTGATATAAAGGTGCTGTGGATGGAAGTCCCTGAAATAGGATTGTAGGGTCAAACAGAATATATTCCCAACTGCTTTCTTCATTATCGCAGACAGATATATGAGGTTCAAGTGGATTGATCACGGAAAATTGTCCAGCGGAAAATGGAAGCTTATATTGTTCAAAATAAATTGTTCCACTTCCGCTTAGACAGAATCCGAGTTCAAAACAATTGTGAAAATGAAGGAATTCAGGTTGCTTCATGGTGACCTTCCAATTTTTTCCAAAAAAAGTAAGAACTGGGAAGTTCGTTGGAAGGTTGTAAGGACGGTATACAACCGGAAGTCTGGTAAATGAATTTTTATTGCTGTTCATTCTTGATACCTCCATTAAAATGATGCCAGATCGTATTTCGATCAAATCTGGCAGAGTACCACGTCCATAGGAGCGATGCACCGCATGGGCGTGG